>NZ_JBMDIJ010000180.1:0-1043 GCF_057808595.1 Pseudomonas sp. FG98
CTGACTCGCGTCTGCTCCGAAGTTTTCGGTTCGGCTCGTGTTGACTTCGACAAGATCGACTCGGCTCCAGAAGAGAAGGCTCGTGGTATCACCATCAACACCGCTCACGTAGAGTACGACTCGAACGTACGTCACTACGCGCACGTTGACTGCCCAGGCCACGCCGACTACGTCAAGAACATGATCACCGGTGCTGCCCAGATGGACGGCGCGATCCTGGTTTGCTCGGCCGCCGATGGTCCGATGCCACAAACCCGTGAGCACATCCTGCTGTCCCGTCAGGTAGGCGTACCGTACATCGTTGTCTTCCTGAACAAGGCTGACATGGTTGACGACGCTGAGCTGCTGGAACTGGTCGAGATGGAAGTTCGCGACCTGCTGAGCACCTACGACTTCCCGGGCGATGACACTCCGATCATCGTTGGTTCGGCTCTGATGGCTCTGAACGGCCAGGACGACAACGAACTGGGCACCACCGCTGTCAAGAAGCTGGTTGAGACCCTGGACAGCTACATTCCAGAGCCTGAGCGTGCTATCGACAAGCCGTTCCTGATGCCAATCGAAGACGTGTTCTCGATCTCCGGCCGCGGTACTGTTGTTACCGGTCGTGTAGAGCGTGGCATCGTTCGCATCCAGGAAGAAGTCGAGATCGTTGGTCTGCGTGACACCACCAAGACCACCTGCACCGGCGTTGAAATGTTCCGCAAGCTGCTGGACGAAGGCCGTGCTGGCGAGAACTGCGGCGTTCTGCTGCGTGGCACCAAGCGTGACGACGTTGAGCGTGGTCAGGTTCTGGCCAAGCCAGGTTCGGTTAAGCCGCACACCAAGTTCACCGCAGAAGTTTACGTTCTGAGCAAGGAAGAAGGCGGTCGTCACACTCCGTTCTTCAAAGGCTACCGTCCACAGTTCTACTTCCGTACCACTGACGTGACCGGTAACTGCGAACTGCCGGAAGGCGTTGAAATGGTAATGCCAGGCGACAACATCCAGATGGTTGTTACCCTGATCAAGACCATCGCAATGGAAGAAGGTCTGCGTTTCGC
>NZ_JBMDIJ010000181.1:0-950 GCF_057808595.1 Pseudomonas sp. FG98
TTGCCAGCGATGAGGCCCGAAAAACCACCCTCACCCCGCCTCCTTGCCCCCTTCCAGGAAGATCTGCGCCGGCAACCTGAACCCCCGCAGCCGCAGCAACGCCAGCGGCCCCTCCCCCAACTCCGTGCGCAGATGCCAGGTCAGCTCCTTGCCATCCGGTGCCCGCACTTCCAGGTGATAGCGGCTGTTGCCATCGTCGAGCAAGGTCACCTTGGCGTTTTCCAGGAAACGAATCAGCCCCCAGGTCCCCTGGTAATCCCCATACATGCGCAAATCACTGCCCACGCTGGTCCACAGCACCCGCGTCCCCGGATGACTGCCCCGCCCCGGCCAGTCGAAGCGCTGCCAGCGTTCCTTCTGGTTGAAGTAGTGATGCTTCTCGCCGTTGAGGATGAACTGGGTGTCGATCACGTTGCTCACCGGTTTGCCACGCAGTTCGAAGCTCATGCCCAACCCGCCGGCCGGGCTGTAGAGCACGTCGGAGAGATGGCTGAGCTGATTGATCGCCTCCAGGAACCGTGGGTTGAAGCGCAGCCCCTGGCTGTGCTGCGGATCGGCCACCCAGCGGCTGCCTTCCTTGCGCAGCACGCCATTGAGCTGGCTGGCCAGGAACTGGTCGATGCGCCCCGATCCACCACGGATCATCTGCCCGAGCATCGGCAGCGAGACGTCGCTGTCGGTCCCGGCGAACGGGTAGCGACCATCGAAGGAGCGCCGCCATTCATCGACGATGGAGCGCTGCCACTGGTTGTTCAGGCTTTCCGCCGAGGGTTGCAGCACCCGCTGCCAGGCCTCGTCCAGCGGCTGCACGAACAGCGTCTCGCCCATCGAGCCCCATTCCGCACCGAGGCTGGCCGACAACAAACTGCCGTAGGCACGGGTGTCGCTCAGATCCACGCTCTTGCCCTGGAACACCGTCTGCGCCAGGGCCTGGGTCGAGGCGCGCGGGT
>NZ_JBMDIJ010000182.1:0-639 GCF_057808595.1 Pseudomonas sp. FG98
TGGTCAGGGGGAAACGGTCGATGACTTCGTTGGTGCCGGGCTTGACGATGGAGAGTACAACGCCGCCCTTGATGACCACTCCATGCCCCGTTGCGCCGCGTTTCAACCAGCGTTCAGCCCGGACCTGGGACCAGTCGTAAGCCACCGGCTTCACCCGCCAGCGTTCGAACGGGTTCCACCAGCGGCAGTTAAAGTTGTAGGCGTAGAGGCGTTGGCGGGCTCGGTTAAACCGAAGAGGTTGATCTCGGGGAGGAGCCACCTCAACCTTCACGCTGAACCATAAAGACCAAAGTGCAACGAACATAGATGAAATAAAAATTAGCCAAATATCAAAATTTAGTTTTTGTTCAGCAGACAGCATAAGCCGTGACAAATCGATCAATAGAATGCCCATAACCGGAGCAAACCAAATGATCAAACCTCTGATCGCTGCTGATGCCCGTGGAAGCTCCAAATAAACACTGCATTGATAATTGGGTGCACCTAATCCGAGTGTAGGTATTAGGACCGGTGGTTCGTCAGGACTTGGAAGGTCTTCTTTCCAGCCTGAACAGGGAGGAACAAGTTTTGGGCTACTCATAAGTCCCCAACTCATGGCGCAGTCCTCGATTCCAGATCCATATCCGCAGGCCATTTCAC
>NZ_JBMDIJ010000183.1:0-599 GCF_057808595.1 Pseudomonas sp. FG98
GAAGCAACCGGTAGTTATCACGTGCTGTTTGCGAACATGGCCTACAAGGCGGGCTGTGCCATCTACATGATCGATGGCTATGCACTGAGCCATTACCGTAAAAGCGTCAACGTGCGCTCGAAAACAGATGCTCTTGATGCACGTTTGCTGGCCCGCTTTCTGAGCCACGAAAGCAAAAAGCTGAAACCCTGGGTGCCGCCTTCCCCTCTCTACCTCACGCTTCTGAGCCTGTTCCGTCGCCGCGCTGCGCTGGTCAAGATGCGAGTTAGTCTGACCCAAAGCTGGGCGAATGAGCCGCTGCTAGAAACTGAGTTGTCAGATCATCTAATAGCGATGCGACGTCTTGAACAAGCGGTTGAAGACAAGATCAGGGACGTATTGGACCAAGCCGGATTGTTATCAGTTGTGAAGCGCTGCATGAAGGTTGAAGGCATTGGTTTTCTAACCGCCGCACGCCTGGTAGCGACTTACCAACGTGGCGCGTTCGACAACAGTGATGCGTTCATCGCTTTTCTTGGGTTGGACTTGAGGCAGGTGCAGTCAGGGCAGAAGAAAGGCCAGGCAAAGCTGACGAAGAGAGGCGACTCAGAAGTACGACG
>NZ_JBMDIJ010000184.1:0-547 GCF_057808595.1 Pseudomonas sp. FG98
ACCGAGATGAAGATCTCGCTGAGCAACGGCGAAACCATCACCATCGGCAAGGGCCAGACCGAAGGCTCGATCACCTTCCCGGCTCCGCAGAACACCGTCTATGTCGATGGTGGAAACGTCAGCGTGACCATCACCGGAACCACCGGTGGAGACTTCGAGCACCTGGAGGTCAGCCCAACGGCTGCCGTGACTGCTGTTACGGACTCGATTGATACGTCGACCGTGACCCTGACTGCGACTGCAAGCGCCGTTGAAGGCGGTGTCGTCACTTACGTCGCCTCGGTTACCTCTCCGGTCACCGGTACTCCGCTGGTGATTAGCCTGGCAAACGGGCAGTCGATCACCATTCCAGTGAATTCCAGCAGCGGCTCGGTCGACTTCATCGCGCCGAATAACGTGCTGAACACCAACACTCCACTGAGCAACAGCATCACTGGCGTCACCGGTGGCAACTACGAGCACCTGGAAACTGCTGGCACTCCGACCACCGTAGTGACCGACGATCCAGCACGCCTGGATACTACCGGCCTGACCCTCAGTGCGACTG
>NZ_JBMDIJ010000185.1:0-531 GCF_057808595.1 Pseudomonas sp. FG98
GCGTGGCGGCCACCTTCCCGCAAACAGCCACGACTCCTTTGGGCAATACGCTGACGGTGACGGGCTATGACGCCAGTACTGGTGTGGTGTCCTATAGCTACACCTTGGTGGACAACGAGGCACATCCTGCTGGCGGCGGCATCAATAATTTGACCGAGAGCTTTACGGTCACTGCTACCGATACTGACGGCAGTACTAGCAGCGGCAGCGTCGATGTGAATATCGTCGATGACGTACCGACGGCGGTGGCGGATACCAATGCCTCGGTGGCAACCGAAGCTGCGACAGTGCTGACGGGTAATGTGCTGACCAACGATGTCCAGGGGGCCGACCGTGTCACCGGACCCATCACCGCCGGTACCTTTACCGGAACTTACGGCACCTTGGTCCTGGCCGCAGATGGTTCCTACACCTACACGCTGAATCCTGCTGATCCGGACTTCTTCAATCTGCACGGTGGTGGCACGGGGACCGATACCTTCACCTACACCTTGACGGATGCTGACGGTGATACCAGCACGGCGAATCTGG
>NZ_JBMDIJ010000186.1:0-528 GCF_057808595.1 Pseudomonas sp. FG98
TGGGGTAGTCGGGGTTTCCATGGCCTTTGCAGGAGGTCGTCACCTGGATTTCGTCGCACGGGAGAAAATGCACGGTGACGCCGCAGACTTTCTGGTTGGTGTAGTCGGGGACTGTCACAAGTCTGGAATGTTGCCGCTTCTGAGCCTCTATCGACTCAACCCACACTCTGTACTTGGCACGATCTACAAACCCGGGAAATCCATCTGTGCTGTCGGATCCCGTTTCCCAATCAATCTGTACCATCATCCCAGGCACCCATTCGGCCGGTAGGCTGATGTGTCCGCCGCCACCTCCTTCCCAAGCCCCGATTACGTCCAGCCCGGAATGCCCATCCACAGCGAAATAATTGATCGCCCAATGGGTGTGGTTGATACCAATGATCCTGGCGTGGGCAGTCGCTGCCGGCAGCAATGCCAGCAAGGCACAGGCCGCAGCAGGCAGGACACCAAACAGGGTTGCGCTACGCGAAGCGGCGCTCTTCATTTCGGGCATGACTGTGGCTCCGGCAGTCTCAGTGGGATATTGAT
>NZ_JBMDIJ010000187.1:0-524 GCF_057808595.1 Pseudomonas sp. FG98
CTTTGCAGGAGGTCGTTACCTGGATTTCGTCGCAGGGGAGGAAATGCACGGTGACACCGCAGACTTTCTGGTTGGTGTAGTCGGGAACGAGGACGAGCTCGCTGTGTTGCCGATTCTGCGCAACGATCTTCTTTTCCCACTCCAGGTACTTAGGCCAATCAGCAAACCCTGGGGAGTCGTCGTATGCGACACCCGTCTCCCAATCAATTCGCACCGTCATTCCCGGTACCCATTCGGCCGGCAGACTGATATGCCCGCCTCCCCCTCCTTGCCACGGCCCGATGATGTCCAGCCCGGACTGCCCATTCACAGCGAAATGGTTGATCGCCCAGTGGGTGTGGTTGATACCGATGATCCTGGCCTGGGCAGTCGCTGCCGACAGCAATGCCAGCAAGGCACAGACCGCAGCAGGCAGGACACCGAACAGGGAAGTGCTACGTCGACGCATCGCCGACTGCTTCATTTCGGGCATGACTGAGGCTCCGGCAGGTTCAGCGGGATATTGATCGGGTAGTCGGGATGGC
>NZ_JBMDIJ010000188.1:0-471 GCF_057808595.1 Pseudomonas sp. FG98
TCACGACGGTGGTCGGAGTGCCCGCGGTTTCCAGGTGTTCATAGTTGCCGCCAGTCACCCCGGTGATGCTGTTGGTCAGCGGGGTGTTGGTGTTCAGCACGTTGTTCGGGGCAATGAAGTCCACCGAACCGCTGCTGGAGTTCACAGGGATGGTGATCGACTGGCCATTGGCCAGGCTGATGACCAGTGGGGTGCCGGTGACCGGGGAGGTGACCGACGCGACGTAGGTGACCACGCCACCTTCAACAGCGCTCGCGGTGGCTGTCAGGGTGACGGTCGAGGTATCGATCGAATCCGTTACAGCGGTGACGGCAGCAGTTGGGCTGACTTCGAGGTGCTCAAAGTCACCACCGGTGGTGCCAGTGATGGTCACACTGACGTTGCCGCCGTCCACGTAAACGGTGTTCTGCGGGGCCGGGAAGGTGATCGAACCTTCACTCAGGCCCTTGCCGATGGTGATGGTTTCGCCGT
>NZ_JBMDIJ010000189.1:0-454 GCF_057808595.1 Pseudomonas sp. FG98
GACACCACCGGCCTGACCCTGTCGGCGACCGGCACCGTCCAGGAAGGTGGCGAAATCACCTACACCGCTCGCCTGACCAATCCAACTGGCACCGAGATGAAGATTTCGCTGAGCAACGGCGAAACCATCACCATCGGCAAAGGACTGAGCGAAGGGTCGATCACCTTCCCGGCCCCGCAGAACACCGTTTACGTGGACGGCGGAAACATCAGTGTGACCATCACTGGCACTACCGGTGGTGACTTTGAACACCTGGAGGTCAGCCCGACTGCAGCCGTGACTGCTGTCACCGACAGCATCGACACCAGCACCGTGACCCTGACCGCGACGGCTTCGGCCGTTGAAGGTGGTGTCGTCACTTACGTCGCTTCGGTCACTTCGCCAGTCACCGGCACCCCACTGGTCATCAGCCTGGCCAACGGCCAGTCGATCACCATCCCGGTCAATGCTTCGA
>NZ_JBMDIJ010000019.1:0-92903 GCF_057808595.1 Pseudomonas sp. FG98
AACCGAAAACAGCCTAAAAATGCTTGGCCAAAACCATAGAATCTCCCACAGGGTCCGTGTTGCGTCTGATTGAGATGTGTAGATACCCATGCTCATCGCTGGCAAGCCAGCTCCCACAGGGTCGGTGCATGCCGTACCTGTGGGAGCTGGCTTGCCAGCGATTGGCATAAGACCAGGCACCAGCTCTGTTCTGTTCGGTTTCATGCCATATAAAGCTACGAAACTTCACCGATCTCCGACTTTCTTGTAGGCAAATTCCCAAGCATACTCCCGCGGCCTTTCAGTCGTTGCGCACCGGGGAAACGCTGCCTAGTCTTGCCACCGTCGTTGATTCTTGACGACCGGCTTTGACAGGCCGTCCGTAAGGTTCCACCAGTGCCACATTCACCAGCCTTGGCCCCTGCGCTGAAGGTTCGTGTCATGGCGGCTGTGCGTGGGGCGCATTCGTGCGCGCCGGGATACCTTGCCTCGGTCTGTCAACCCACGTACAGCTGCCACCCGTTCGTTTGACAGCGACTCGTGACAGCATCACTTGCAAGGTGAAAGTCATGAAAAAGATCGTCCCCGATCCACCCGCTTCATCCCCACGTACCCTTACCGTGCATACCCCGTTCGCTGCCTGCGACGGCCAACACCCGCCGCTGTTCGCCGTCTGTGCCGGTGCTGATATCGAAGACGCTCTGGTGCATCTGGAGGTCATGCTGCGGACCTGCTACGAAACCAATCTCCAGGCCTGCGACACGGTCAAGGACCGTCACCTGGCCGGCATGCTCTGGGCCACCCAGCACACCCTGGAAGCTTCACGGGCATTGGCCGAATCGATGTTGAGGGGGATTGCCGAGCGGCGGGCTGGAGGTTGAGTCCTGGTTGACCGTTGATTCGGCAGGAGCTGGTTCGTCACGCGACATGCCAGCTCCTGATTTTCAAGTTGCCTCGCCAGTCACTATCGATTGCAGCCGTGACGCTTCGAGCGTTGACGCCTTCAGCAGCTCATCCCAGTCATCTGGTGGATGACCATTTCCGAGCATCCTGCCGAAGACTCGATAAGCATCATCGTTGCTCTCATAGGCTCGCTTGGTGTCTTCATCATTCACCCACGCCAGCACTATCACCTTGCTTGGCCCGTGGTAGCGGAAGAACAGCCGGTACTGCTGGAAGAACTTGGCCCGAAACCAGTGCTTGTGCCCAGCGCCCAGTGTGCTGCCCTGCCGATACTCAGGTTTGCCAGGATCTTGCGGAATGATGTCGAAAGCCAGGCGGGTAATTGCAGCCAGGCGCTTGCTGGCATTCTTTTGCTGGTATGTGGCGGGGTACTTTTCTTTTAGCGACTCGACCTGTTGGCTCAAGCGTTCGACCTGATCGAGGAAAAGCCCATAGGCGAAAATCGTCCAGCCATGAATGACTAGCGGAGCAGAGGTCATTCGTCATCCGCCGATAGGGGAGCATCCAGGTCGATCTCGACATTCGCCACCAAGCTTTGCAATCGCTGTACAAAATCCTGATCCAGCACTTTGAGATGCTGTGGATTCTTCGTGATATCGCGGGCGATGAAGGCCAGGAATTCACCCAGCACCGGATCATCCTCTGGCTCGAGGGCGCGGGTAAGTACGACTTCCCCATTTGGGCGGATGCTGTAGTGGATCTTGTCGCGCTTGCTCAGTTGCAAGGCGCGGCGCACGGTTTCCGGCACTGTGGTCTGGTAGCGATCGGTAAGAGTGGATTCGACTTCGAGTGTGGTGACCATGCTCTGCTCCAGCCTGGTGAAAGATGCAACGAAGGTAATGCGATTGCATTGTCTGTGCAAGGGTGGAGCGACCAGCGGATATTTTCTCTGGTCATAGTATGTCTGCACTGATGGCAGAGCCCGCATGCTAGAGCGCTCTTTAACGAAGCAACTCAAGAAAATTCAGCGCGGATGGCAAGGCTCTCTCTCCCGCAGCGTTGACACTCTCGTTTTCACTTGCTAATAATTCGCCATGTTGTACGACAACACACAACAAAAACTACAAACAGTGAAGCTACCCATGTCGACATCACCTTCGCTTTCCCCGCGCGTCTTCCCTATCCCGATTTCCCCGGCCAGCCCCTTCGGCTCGTCGCGTATCGCCGTGGGCGCCTGACGCCCCGCGTACCCGGTTCCACCCTTGGCCCCCCGTGGGCCGGATAAACCACCCGCCCTTTGCCGCAGGCCGCCGACGCGCGCCCGGTGGACGGACTGCCACACCCTCAGGGAGCACAACAATAATGAAAATCCGCCACACCCTTCCTTTGACCCTGCTCGGCACCGGCCTGCTCGCCAGCCTGCCGGCCACCAGCAGCGCCGCCGGTTTCATCGAGGATTCCAAGGCCACCCTCGGCCTGCGCAACTTCTACATCAACCGCAATTTCACCAACCCGGCCAACCCGCAGAGCAAGGCCGAGGAGTGGACCCAGAGCTTTATCCTCGACGCCCGCTCGGGCTTTACCGAGGGCACCGTGGGCTTTGGCGTGGATGTGCTGGGGCTGTGGGCGGTGAAGCTCGATGGCGGTGGCGGTACCTACGGTACGGCGCTGTTGCCGCGGCATGACGATGGCCGTCCAGCCGATGATTTCGGCCGCCTGGGGGTGGCGGGGAAGATGCGCATTTCCAAGACCGAACTGAAGGTCGGCGAGTGGATGCCGGTACTGCCGATCCTGCGCTCCGACGATGGCCGTTCGCTGCCGCAGACCTTCCGCGGCGGCCAGGTGACCTCCAATGAAATCGCCGGCCTGACCCTCTACGGCGGCCAGTTCCGCGGCAACAGCCCGCGCAACGACGCAAGCATGGAAGACATGAGCTACGGCGGCGGGGTGTCGGACCGCTTCAACTTCGTCGGCGGCGAGTACAAGTTCAACCAGGACCGCACCCTGTTCGGCCTGTGGAACGCGGTGCTCAAGGACGTCTACGAGCAGCAGTACCTGCAGGTCAGCCATCTGCAACCGGTCGGCGATTGGACCCTGGGCGCCAACCTCGGCTACTTCCATGGCGACGACGACGGCGCCGCCCGCGCCGGCAAGCTGGACAACAAGACCTGGTCGGGGATGTTCTCCGCCAAGTACGGCAGCAGCACCTTCTACGTCGGCCTGCAGAAGGTCGATGGCAACACCTGGATGCGCGTCAACGGCACCAGCGGCGGCACCCTGGCCAACGACAGCTACAACTCCAGCTTCGACAACGCCGAGGAACGCTCCTGGCAGGTACGCCACGACTTCAACTTCGCCGGCGTCGGCATTCCCGGCCTGACCCTGATGAACCGCTATATCAGCGGCGACAACGTGCACACCGGGGCGATCACCGACGGCAAGGAATGGGCCCGGGAGTCGGAACTGGCCTACGTGATCCAGAGCGGCACCTTCAAGAACCTCAGCATCCGCTGGCGCAACTCGACCATGCGTCGCGACTTCAGCAACAACGAGTTCGACGAGAACCGCCTGATCTTCAACTATCCGTTGTCGCTGCTGTGATCCTTTGCGGGGGTCGCCCGGCGATCCCCGCAACCAGGCGTTGACAGGTCTGCGAGTCCCTGTCGATAATCGGCAAAGTCATACGACAACCTACAACAACAGACAATACAGGGCCGGCCATGACCACCACCCCCCTCAAGCGCCTGCTGCTCACTGGAGCCGCAGGCGGCCTGGGCAAGATCCTTCGCCAACGCCTGAAAGGCTCTGCCGAGGTTCTGCGCCTGTCCGACATCAGCCCCATGGCACCTGCCGCTGGCCCCCATGAAGAAGTGGTGACCTGCGACCTCGCCGACAAGGCCGCGGTGCACGCACTGGTGGAAGGCGTCGATGCCATCCTCCACTTCGGCGGCGTGTCCACCGAGCATTCTTTCGAAGACATCCTCGGCCCGAATATCTGCGGCGTGTTCCACATCTACGAGGCGGCGCGCAAGCACGGGGTCAAGCGGGTGATCTTCGCCAGCTCCAACCACACCATCGGTTTCTATCGCCAGGACGAGCGCATCGACGCCCGTTCGCCGCGTCGCCCGGACAGCTACTACGGCCTGTCCAAGTGCTACGGCGAAGACGTCGCCAGCTTCTATTTCGACCGCTACGGCATCGAGACCGTGAGCATCCGCATCGGCTCGTCGTTCGATCAGCCACAGAACCCGCGCATGCTCTGCACCTGGCTGAGCTACGACGACCTGACCCAGATCATCGAGCGCGGCCTGACTACCCCGGACGTGGGCCACACCATCGTCTACGGCGCTTCCGACAACCGCACCGTGTGGTGGGACAACCGCTACGCCGAGCACCTGGGCTATGTGCCCAAGGACACGTCCGAGGTGTTCCGCGCCCAGGTCGAGGCTCAGCCGGCGCCGGCCGCCGACGATCCATCGATGGTCTACCAGGGCGGCGCCTTCGTCGCGGCCGGCCCCTTCAACTGACCCCGCGCGCCAGGAGGCACGGCCCATGAATTGCGAACTGATCGTCGACGCCCGCAACGGCACCGGTGAAAGCCCGGTGTGGCACGCCGGCGAGCAGGCCCTGTACTGGGCCGACATTCCCGCCCGCCAGCTGCACCGCTGGAGTGCTGCGGATGGCGCCCACCAGGTCTGGCAGGGCGACGAGATGCTGGCCTGCATCGCCCGTAGCGGCGATGGCTGGCTGGCGGGCATGGAGAGCGGGATCTTCCAGGTGACCGCCACTGCCGACGGTCGCCTCGACAGCCGCCTGCTCAGCCCGGTGAGCCATGCCCGCGACGGCATGCGCTTCAACGACGGCCGCTGCGACCGCCAGGGCCGCTTCTGGGCCGGCACCATGGTCATGGACATGCAGCAAGGCGTGCCGGCTGGCGCGCTGTACCGCTTCGACGGCGAAGGCCGCCTGCACCGCCAGATCGACGGCATGCTGGTGCCCAACGGCCTGGCCTTCAGCCCGGACGGCACGCGCATGTACCTCTCGGACTCGCACCCGAGCGTGCAGACCGTGTGGGCCTTCGACTACGACATCGACACCGGCACACCGAGCAACCAGCGGGTGTTCGTCGATATGCACGACTACCCGGGCCGCCCTGATGGCGCTGCCATCGACCAGGACGGTTGCTACTGGATCTGCGGCAACGATGCCGGGCTGATCCACCGCTTCACTCCGGACGGTCGTCTCGACCGCTCGCTGCAAGTGCCGGTGAAGAAGCCGGCCATGTGCGCCTTCGGTGGCGCCAACCTCGACACCCTGTTCGTCACTTCGATTCGCCCCGGGAACACCGACCTGTCCGACCAGCCCCTGGCCGGCGGCGTGTTCGCCCTGGACCCCGGTACCAAAGGCCTGGAGGAACCCGCCGCGCACTACTGACCGCTGCACCGCACAACCTGCCGTCATACAAGCCAAACCGGATAACAACAAAACACGGAGCTTCACCATGACCTTCAAACGCAAGCTGCTTCTTGCCGCGCTTCCTTTCGTCTTCTCTGCGTCCGCCTTTGCGCTGGACATCAAGTTCGCCGACGTGCACCCGGCCGGTTACCCGACCGTGGTCGCCGAGCAGAACATGGGCAAGAAACTCGAAGAGGGCAGCAACGGCGAACTCAAGTTCAAGATGTTCGCCGGTGGCGTGCTCGGCTCCGAGAAGGAGGTGATCGAGCAGGCGCAGATCGGTGCAGTGCAGATGGCCCGGGTCAGCCTGGGGATCGTCGGCCCGGTGGTGCCGGACGTGAACGTGTTCAACATGCCGTTCGTGTTCCGCGACCATGAGCACATGCGCAAGGTCATCGACGGCGAGATCGGCCAGGAAATCCTCGACAAGATCACCAATTCCGAATTCAACCTGGTGGCCCTGGCCTGGATGGATGGCGGCACCCGCAGCCTGTATACCAAGAAGCCGGTGCGCTCGCTGGAAGACCTCAAGGGCATGAAGATCCGCGTGCAGGGCAACCCGCTGTTCATCGACATGATGAACGCCATGGGCGGCAACGGCATCGCCATGGACACCGGCGAGATCTTCAGCGCCCTGCAGACCGGGGTGATCGACGGCGCCGAAAACAACCCGCCGACCTTGCTCGAACATAACCACTACCAGAACGCCAAGTACTTCACCCTGACCAGCCACCTGATCCTGCCGGAGCCGGTGGTGATGTCGAAGACCACCTGGAACAAGCTGACCCCTGACCAGCAGGCGCTGGTCAAGAAGGTCGCCCGCGAGGCGCAGTTCGAAGAGCGCGCGCTGTGGGACGCCAAGTCCGCCGCCAGCGAAGAGAAGCTCAAGGCCGCCGGTGTCGAGTTCATCACCGTGGACAAGAAGCCCTTCTACGACGCCACCGCGTCGGTCCGCGAGAAGTACGGCGCGCAATACGCCGACCTGATGAAGCGTATCGACGCCGTCGAGTAATACCGGACCCTTCAAGACGACCCGGCCGTGTGCGTCCTGCGCACGGCCGCTCTGGTGATGCCTATGAAATCGTTCTTCCTGCACATGAACGACACGCTGTACCGCGCCTGTATCTGGGTCGCCGGGCTGTCGATCCTGGCCATGTCGCTGATCATTCCCTGGGGCATCTTTGCCCGCTACATCCTCGGCACCGGCTCCAGCTGGCCGGAGCCGGTATCGATCCTGCTGATGGTGGTGTTCACCTTCATCGGTGCCGCCGCCAGCTACCGGGCCCGTGCCCATATGGCGGTGAGCATGGCCACCGACCGCTTGCCCGAGCCGCTGCGCAACCTGGTCGGCCTGCTGGTGCAGCTGCTGATGGTGGCGATCTGCATTTTCATGGTCTGGTACGGCGCCAAGCTGTGCATCACGACCTGGAACCAGTTCCTCGCCTCGCTGCCCGGCGTGCGGGTCGGCATGACCTATGCGCCGATCCCGGTCGGCGGTGTGCTGACCCTGGTCTTCGTCCTGGAAAAACTGCTGCTGGGTGACCAGAGCCACCGCAAGGTCGTGTGCTTCGACCTGCCCGAAGAAAACGAAGGAGTTGCGTAAATGGATGCCTTCATTCTGTTGGGCAGCTTCATCCTGCTCATCCTTATCGGCATGCCGGTGGCCTATGCCCTGGGCATGGCCGCGCTGATCGGCGCCTGGTGGATCGATATTCCGCTGCAGGCGATGATGATCCAGGTCGCTGGCGGGGTTAACAAATTCTCGCTGCTGGCGATTCCGTTCTTCGTCCTGGCCGGCGCGATCATGGCCGAGGGCGGCATGTCACGCCGGCTGGTGGCCTTTGCCGGGGTGCTGGTGGGCTTCGTCCGCGGTGGCCTGTCGCTGGTCAACATCATGGCCTCGACCTTCTTCGGCGCCATTTCCGGCTCGTCGGTGGCGGATACCGCGTCGGTGGGCTCGGTGCTGATCCCGGAGATGGAGCGCAAGGGCTATCCGCGCGAGTTCTCCACGGCGGTGACCGTGAGCGGCTCGGTGCAGGCGCTGCTGACCCCGCCCAGCCATAACTCGGTGCTCTACTCGCTGGCGGCGGGCGGCACGGTGTCCATCGGTGCGCTGTTCATGGCCGGGGTGATGCCCGGGCTGTTGCTTAGCGCGGTGATGATGGGCCTGTGCCTGATCTTCGCGAAGAAGCGCAACTACCCCAAGGGCGAGGTGATCCCGCTGCGCCAGGCGCTGAAGATCGCCGGTGAAGCCATGTGGGGCCTGATGGCCATGGTCATCATCCTCGGCGGCATTCTTACGGGGGCGTTTACCGCGACCGAATCGGCGGCGGTGGCGGTGGTCTGGTCGTTCTTCGTGACCATGTTCATCTACCGCGACTACAAGTGGCGCGACCTGCCCAAGCTGATGCACCGCACGGTGCGGACCATCTCCATCGTGATGATCCTGATCGGCTTTGCGGCGAGCTTCGGCTACGTCATGACGCTGATGCAGATTCCGTCGAAGATCACCACTGCGTTCCTGACCCTGTCGGATAACCGCTACGTGATCCTGATGTGCATCAACTTCATGTTGCTGCTGCTCGGCACGGTGATGGACATGGCGCCGCTGATCCTGATCCTGACGCCGATCCTGCTGCCGGTGATCCAGGGCATCGGGGTGGACCCGGTGCACTTCGGCATGATCATGCTGGTCAACCTGGGGATCGGGCTGATTACCCCGCCGGTGGGGGCGGTGCTGTTCGTTGGCTCGGCCATTGGCAAGGTCAGTATCGAGTCCACGGTGAAGGCGTTGCTGCCGTTCTATCTGGCGCTGTTCATGGTGCTGATGGCGGTGACCTACATTCCTGCCATCTCTCTTTGGCTGCCTAGCGTCGTGCTGTAAGCCTTGGGGCCGCTTTGCGGCCCTTCGCGAGCAAGCTCGCTCCCACGGAGGCACCACGGCACCTGTGGGAGCGAGCTTGCTCGCGAAGGGCTGCAAAGCAGCCCCAAAAACCTGCCGAGTCTCTCCTATATGGATCCTGCACATGGATGTTCCTGCGCTGTTTCCGCGCAAGCTGGCAATCGCACTCCTCGCGCTGCTGGCCTGTTCCTTCGCCGGCAACCATATCGCCGCGCGCTTTGCCTTCGATGACGGTACCGGGGTGTTGCTGGCGATTCTCTGTCGCTCCGGCATCACCTTGCTGGTCCTGGCCGGATTGCTCGCCTGGCAACGCCAGCCGCTGGGCTTGCCGGCCGGGACGCTGCCCTGGCAACTGCTGCTCGGCTTGCTGATCGCCACCCAGAGCCTTTGCCTGTATTCGGCAGTGGCGCGCATTCCGGTGGCCCTGGCGTTGCTGGTGGGCAATACCTTTCCGATGTTGCTGGCGCTGTTGGGCTGGGCCCTGGGCGGGCCGCGGCCGACCGGGCGCAGCGTGCTGTTCATGGGCCTGATTCTCTGCGGCCTGGTGCTGGCCCTGGATGTGCCGGCGCGCCTTGCCGACAGCGGCGAGGCCAACCCGCACTGGACCCTGGGCGTCAGCCTGGCGTTCTGCGCCGCCTGTGCCTTCGCCTGCGCCCTGTGGATAACCGACCACAAGCTGGCCGCGCTGCGCGGGCCGGTGCGCAGCCTGCTGACCCTGGTCATTGTGTTTTCCAGCATGTTGCTCGCCGGCATGAGCGGGGTGATGCCCAGCGGCCTGTCCGCACCGGGCAGCGCTGGCGGCTGGCTGGCACTGGCGAGCCTGGTGGTGCTGTACGGCATCGCCTTCACCTTGCTGTTCGTCTGCGTGCCGCGGCTGAACATGGCGCAGAACGCGCCGGTGATGAATATCGAACCCATCGCCACCATGCTGCTGGGCTGGGCCCTGCTCGACCAGCACCTGAGTGGCCTGCAACTGCTCGGCGGCGCGGTGGTGGTGGGCGGTATCGTCCTGCTCACCTGGCGCAAGAGCGGCTGAGATTCTTATCCACAGGAGCCCTTGATGGCCTTATCCGAGCTGTACCTGCAAGACCGCCTGACCCGCCTGAGCATCGCCCCTGAACTGGGCGCCAGCCTTGTCAGTTGGGAAGTGAAGGCGACCGGGCAGCCGCTGCTGCGCCCAGCCGATGACGAAGCGAAAGCCGCCGGCACACCACGGCGGCTGGGCTGCTATCCGCTGCTGCCCTGGTCCAATCGCATCGCCGGTGGCGGTTTCGAGCGGCCCGATGGCTGGCAGGCGCTGGCGCCGAATACCGATCATGATCCTTACCCGATCCACGGCAGCGCCTGGCAGCAGGCCTGGCAGGTGGATCATCACAGCGAGCGGCGCGTGCGCCTGACCCTCGACAGCGAATGGCCGTTCGCTTACCAGGCGACGCTGGATATTCATCTGCACGAAGGCTGCCTGAACCTCGATCTGCATGTCACCCACCTGGATGAGCAAGCCAACTGGTATGGCCTCGGCCTGCATCCGTACTTTCCGCGTTATCCACAGACCCGCTTGCAGGCTGCGGCAAGCCGGGTGTGGCTGGCGGAGGAGGGGCGTTTGCCGTCGTACGAGGCGGAGATTCCCGAGGATTGGCGCTTTATGGAGCTGGCAGGATTGCCGGCGCGGCAGGTGGATCATGCATTCAGCGGCTGGGCAGGTGATTGTGTGATCGAGCAGCCGGGGTATCGCCTGGAATGCCAGGCCACTGGGGCGGATTACTTTTTGCTGTTCTGTCCCGAGGACAAGCCGTTCTTTTGTGTCGAGCCGGTGAGCCATCCGGTCAATGCCCATCATCTGCCGGGACGGCCGGGGTTGAGGTTGCTGGAGCAGGGGGAGGAGGCGAGCCTGGGGTTCAGGTTGCAATACCAGCCAGTCTCACGCTGACCCTTGTGGGAGCGGGTTCACCCGCGATGGCGATGCTGGGCTCACTACCGCAATCGCGGGTGAACCCGCTCCCACAAGGGGCGCAGTGACCAATAAAAAAGGGCCGCGATTGCGGCCCTTGTCGTTTGTGAGTATCAGGCAATGGCCTGATTGCCTCCGGTGGCAGTTGTCGAGTGCTGGACCGGAGTCGCAGTCACTTCCTTCGCCACCTTCCACACCAGCAACGCCGCGACGATATCGAACGCCGCCAGCACCACGAACAGCGGGCTGTAGCCGATCTGGGTGACCAGGATGCCGAAGGCCAGGGTGAACACCGTCGCGCCGAGGTAGCCGCACATGCCGCCCATGCCGGTGGCGGTGGCGACCTGGTCGCGGGTGAAGGAGTCCGAGGTGATCGAGTAGAGCGCGCCGGACAGGGTCTGGTGGGCGAAGCCACCGATGCACAGCAGCAGGATCGCGGTGTAGGGGCTTTCCACCAGGCCGATGCAGGCCGGGCCGATCATGCAGCTGGCGCCGAACACCAGGACCATCTTGCGCGAGGTGAACAGCGACACCTTGAAGTAGCGGTGGAACCACGGGCTCAGGTAGCCGCCGAGGACGCAGCCGATATCCGCGGCGAGGAACGGCAGCCAGGCGAACATCGCGACTTCCTTGATGTTCATGTGCCGCTCGGTCATCAGGTACAGCGGGATCCAGGCGTTGAAGGTCTGCCAGGCCGGCTCGGAGAGGATGCGCGCCGAGGCGATGGCGTAGAAGTTGCGGGTCTTGAAGATCTTTTTCCAGGCGCCGGGCTCGCGCTTCTCCTGTTTGAAGTGGGCTTCCTGGCCGGAGAGGATGTGCTCGCGTTCTTCATCGCTCAGGCGTTTCTGGTCCCGTGGGTGCTTGTAGAGCAGCATCCACAGCAGGGTCCAGATGATCCCCGCGACGCCAACCAGGACAAAGGCCAGCTGCCAGCCACTGTGCAGGATCGCCCAGACCACCAGCGGCGGGGCGAGCAGGGCGCCGAACGACGAGCCGATATTGAACCAGCCGATCGCTACCGAACGTTCCTTGGCCGGGAACCACTCGGTGGTGGCCTTGACCCCGGCGGGCAAGCCGGCGGCTTCGGTCATGCCGAGCAGCCCGCGCATGAACGCCATGCTCTGCCAGCCACTGGCCAGGGCCGCACCGGCACAGGCGACGGACCAGGCCAGGGCGAACACGGCGAAGCCGAGCTTGGTGCCGATAAAGTCGATCAGCCAGCCGGCGATCGGCTGCATCAGCGCATAGCAGAACTGCCAGGCGGCGACGATCTTGGCGTATTCGGCGGTGGAGATGGAGAGGTCGGTCATCAGGGTGGGCGCGGCCACCGACAGGGTGTTGCGAGCGAGGTAGTTGACGACGAGACCAGCCGTGACAAGGCTGACCATCCACCAACGGATGCCTTTTATTTTCATGGTTCACCTGGAGTTATTTTTAGCGGTGCGGTGCTTGTCTCGGCGCTGGCATGGCGATTTGAGACAAATTATTTCAAGGCAAGGATGTCATGTTGTGTGTTATCGTACAACACAATTTGTTACGTGTCCTCTGCATGCCTTTACGATGGCTAGCGCCGAGGCGTTTACCTGATTGACAGCGCACCGTATCGAGCATCAATCGAGGAGGGCCTCGATTGTTATACGATGTCTTTGGGGCGTTTGCGCTGAAGAGTCCGTGGGAGGGAGTAGTGGAGGCGGGATGACTCTGCATCAACGGGTGTGACGCTGGAGGGAGAGGTTTCGGGAATAAATGGCTTTTTGAGATCGTTTAGTGATCGCGAATGAGTCTGAAAGTTGCAGGTAACATCTCGCTGTAAAGAGAGCCGCGCTATGCGCGGCTCTCTTCATCTGGATTTACATCCAGCCTGGGACGATGAACAGCAGCCAGGCCAGCAGCGGTCCGAATGCCACCACCAGCCCGCTGTAGACAAGGAAGCGACGGAACAACGCTTCGCGCTCTTCCTTCGCAGCCGAAGCCACCACCAACGCGCCATTGGTGGAAAACGGGCTGACGTCCACCACCGTGGAAGACACCGCCAGCGCACAGATCACGCCTGCCGCGCTGAGGTGGCCCTGCATCAGGAATGGTACTGCCAGCGGGATCGTGGCGCCCAGTACGGCCGCCGAAGAGGCGAAGGCGGAGACGATACCACCGACATAGCAGACCAGCAGTGCACCCAGGAGCGGAATGCCGATGGCGCTGACACCGTGGCCGACGAAGTCAACCGCACCGGCCTTCTGCAACACGGCGACATAGGTCACCACACCGCTGATCAGCAGCACCGTGGACCAGCTGATGCCGTCTACCGCGCCCTTCTGCGCAGATGGCGAGACCACTGCGATGGCAACCGCGACGGTAATCGCCACCAGGCCAACGTTGAGGTCATACACCAGCGCGGCGATGCCCAGGCCCAGCAGGCCGGTAAGCGTGATCAGGTGATCGCGGTTGATGCGTACGTCATCCAGCGCCTGCGGATCATTGGACAAGGTGCCACCACCGGCACTGACCACTGCGCCATGGCCCTCGATGGCAAACTGGCGCGACGATGCTTGCGCGCCGGCGATCAACGGCTCATCGACCACGGCAGGGGCGCGGCGCAGCAGTGCGATGCCGCCGAAGGCGAAGAAGCAGATGAACGCCATCAACACGTTGAAGCCGAGGCTGGTGAGGAATACAGCCATTTCCGTGACGTCCAGTCCGGCCTTTTGCACCACCTGGTTGGTGATGCCGCCATACACGCTGATTGGTGAAAATCCGCCCGCCTGTGCGCCGTGGATCACCAGCAGACCCATCATCAACGGATTGATCTCGTACTGCTTGGCAAAACGCAGCGCGACAGGGCCGATGATCGCGACCGCCGCCGGACCCAGTGCGCCGAAGGCGGTGAGCATGGCGGTGACGATGAACATCACCCACGGAATGGCCACGATATGGCCTCTTACCGCCTTCACCGCCCAATGCACCAGCAGGTCGATGGTGCCATTCTTCTGGGCGATGGCGAACAGATAGGTAATGCCGACCAGGGTCAAAAACAGATCGCCGGGAAATCCTGCAAGGACTTCCTTGCCACCCATGCCGACCCAGATGCCGCCGACGATGAACGCCAATGCAAAGCCGACGGCGCCCATGTTGATGGGCAGCGCCGTGGCTACGATGAACATGATCACCAGACCGATGATCGTTGCGATTTCCGGACTCATTCATCCTCCCGAGACACTTTGTTCGTTCCATCCGATGGCGACCCGCCATCCAGGGGTACTGCATGGTTTTCCGATCCTGCGCGCCTGTTCATGCGCGCGCGCACGTCGTTTCCACCCCTTCCAGGAGGTCCTCCAGCGTGATGGCATCGGCCAAGGGACAGATGAGCGCTACACCGTAGATGATCATTGTTTTTATCCTCGCTTACGCTTCGAAGTTATTGTTCTTGTGCTTCGGTAATCGGAACTGCTTTCGGCTGTGGTTCTCCTCCTGATGCTGCAGTGCGTCCAGAGTATCCAGGCGCGAAGTCGATCCAGGACGTCGGGATATCTACTCGGGGCCGGTCGCGGACGTCATCCACCAGCGGGTTGATGCGCAGGCTCTGCGGGCCGGCGAAGGAGAAGTCGAGCTTGGGGGGTGCCTGCCTGGCCGAGACGGCGCGACCAGTGCGGCGGGGGAGAGGGTCTTGTAATTGTCATTGAAGACTCCACGAGTTCCGCTGTGGAGGCACATTAGAAGTGCCAGCGGTGGGGTATCAATCAAGCGAGCAGGCGTTTCGTTACTCTAAGGTTAACTATTTTGTGCAGGGCCTCTTCAAGGACTCGTGAGCTAGAGCAGTTCCAAGGCTAACGCCCACGCAAACCAGGCGAGGAGGATGTGCGCAGCGGGGATACATGAAGGGCAGGAATGTGCGGGAAACGCTTGGAGGCATTCAGAAACAAGAAAGCCCGCACGGGGCGGGCTTTTCAGGTCGTTTCCAGTCATGCGGGAGCATGTGGAAACATATGTTTGGTGGAACCGGGGGGATTTGAACCCCCGTCCGCCAGTGTTCCGCTGTCGGTACTACATGCTTAGCCGTGTCTATTGAGTTAATCCGCAGCCGCCCGACGGGCAGGGTGCTTTGGACGAGTTGTGTAAGTTTTAGCCGCTTCGTCCACAACGTACTGCACGGCGATCCTGTTCTGTATGACAATCATTTCGGGTTTACAGGCATCCCCTGATGATTGCTGGAGCCGAAGCTACCAGAAGAGCGGGCTCAGCTGCTTACGCAGCGAGAGCGTAGCCCTCGTAGTTTTCGTCATTGGCAACTATAGAAAGTTGCAACAGTGGATTTACGAGTTCTGTTACCAACTCGGCATGCACCTAGAGTTTCACTACCGGCGTCGAATCCTAATCGGCCCCAATTTTTCAGCTCTAAGCTGACGCCTTTTCAGGCGCGTAGGGCGGAGTATACGCCATCATCCGGGCGACGTACACCACCGCCCGGATGCTCTGGCCTACTGGCTGCCGCCGCCCTTGGTGGTGTTCTCCAGATCTTGCAGGGCCTTGCTGGTGAGGGCGATGCAGTCCTTGTCGTTGCCGGCGGTTTTCGCGGCCCGCGCATCGTCGGCCTGTTCCTTCACCGATTTGACCAGGTCTTCGGACGTGGCGCCGAGACTGGCCAGCTGGTCGTCGATCTTCTGCAGGTTGGCCGTACACAGGTCGTCCGCCGCGAACACAGGGGAGGCTAGCAGTGCGGCGGTCATGAACAGTCCGGTAATCGCAGTACGCTTCATGTGAATCTCCTTGGCTGGAAAGGCCTCGGGAGTGGGCCTTGAGCGGTGGACTGCACCGCTCTCGAAGGAGTTCACAGGAATGTCATGACTGGCTGGCTCGTCGTTCCAGCCGGTCGTCAGCACCGGTCAGATGGCGCGCGGACGGGTGACCCGGTCCACCAGGTAGACCAGCCCGTGATAGTCGATGCCGGCATGGCTCGACAGGCCGATCTCGCAGGTACGGCTGGTGGAGATCCCTTCCTCGCAGTACTGCACCGCGTCCTTCAGGCTGCGCAGCGAGTGGGCGTTGAGCTCCGGCGTGGTGAAGCCCTTGTCGCCAGCGAAACCGCAGCAGTGGATGCCTTCGGGAATCACCACTTGCTTGCTGCACAACCGCGCCAGGTCGATCAGCGCCTGGCTTTCGCCAAGGTGCTGGGTGCTGCAAGTCACGTGTACGGCGACCGGGGCGTCCTGCGGGGTGAACTCCAGCTTGTCGAGCAGATGGGTGCGGATGAAGCGCACCGGGTCGTACATGTCCAGGCGGGTTTCGGCCAGGTCCTGGACCAGGCGCAGGGTGCACGGGCTGGTGTCGCAGTAGATCGGGTCGAGGCCGCCGCGGCTGGCATGCAGCAGGGCGCTGAGCAGTTCCTGGCGCTTGTGCTCGGCCTGCTCGGCGTAGCCCTTGGAGGCGAACGGCTGGCCACAGCAGAGGCTGTCCTGGTTGTCCGGGAAGACCACCTGGTAGCCGGCCTTTTCAAGGAGGGCGCGGGTCTTGTCCAGCAGCGAGGTCTGTTCCTTGTCGCCGGCTGCCGGGCCCATGACTCGCGAGACGCAGGCCGCCAGGTAGACCACCCGTGGTCGCGCATCGTTGCTGGCGAGGCTGATCTGCGGCGATTTCAGCGGTTGCGGCATGGCCGGGGTCCACTGCGGCAGGCGGCCCTTGCTGGCCTTGCTCAGCGACTGGCTGATCCGGCCCAGGCGCGGTGCGCCGAGCAGGCGACGGGCGCCGTTGGCGACACGCAGGGTCAGGCGCGCGCCGCTGAGTGCGGTGTGGAAGTTCTCCGCCAGCCAGTCGGCGGTCTTGCCGTGATGGGCGACCTGGCCGCGCAGTTTTTTCACCAGCTCGCCGGTGTTGATCCCGACCGGGCAACGCTGGGCACACAGGCCGGTGGCGGCGCAGGTGTCGATGCCCTGGTACTGGTAATCGCGCTCCAGCGCCGAGGTATCTTCGCCGGCGCGTTTTTTCGCCTGGATATCCCGCCACATGACGATGCGCTGGCGCGGGCTGAGGGTCAGTCCCTTGGACGGGCAGACCGGCTCGCAGAAGCCGCACTCGATGCACTTGTCCACGATCTCGTCCGCCGCTGGCAGCGGTTTCAGATTTTTCAGATGGATATCCGGGTCTTCGCTGAGGACCACATCCGGATTGAGAATGCCGTTGGGGTCGAGCAGACGCTTGAGCTTCCACATCAGTTCGTAGGCGTCCCGGCCCCATTCCAGCTCGACGAAGGGCGCCATGTTGCGTCCGGTGCCGTGCTCGGCCTTGAGCGAACCGCCGAACTCCACCGCCACCAGCTGCGCCACGTCGTCCATGAAGGCCTGGTAGCGCGCGATTTCCTCGGCACTGTTGAAGCCCTGGGTGAAGACGAAATGCAGGTTGCCTTCCAGCGCGTGCCCGAAAATGATCGCTTCGTCGTAGCGATGCTTGTCGAACAACTGGATCAGGCGGTTGACGCCCTCGGCCAGTTGTTCGACGGGGAAGGTGACGTCTTCGATGATCACCGTGGTCCCGGTCTGACGCACTGCGCCGACAGCGGGGAAGGTGTCCTTGCGAATTTTCCACAGCAGGTTGTAGACCGCCGGGTCTTCGCTGAAGTCGACTTTCTGCTCCAGCGGGAAATCGGCGATAGACGCCATGATCTGCGCCAGTTGCTCGTGCAGCAGGGTCTGACTGGCGGCGCGGGATTCGATGAGCAGGGCGCAGGCGTTTTCCGACAGGCCTTTCACCCATTCCGGCATGCCCGGCTTGTTCTGCACCGAGCGCATGCTGCGGCGGTCGAGCAGTTCCACGGCGGAGACCGGTTGCTGCTTGAGCACGGTCACGGCACGGCAGCAGCTTTCCACGCTGGGGAAGACGATCAGCGCCGAGGCCTTGTGCGGGTGGTCGGGTACGGTGTCGTAGGTGACCGCGCTGATGAAGCCGAGGGTGCCTTCGGAACCGACCAGCAGGTGTTGCAGGATGTCGAGCGGCTGGTCGTAGTCCACCAGTGCATTGAGTGACAGACCGGTGGTGTTCTTCAGTCGGTATTTGTGCCGGATGCGTTCGGCCAGTGCTGTGTTGGCGCGGGTTTCCCGGCCAAGGCGGGCCAGTTCGGCGAGCAGTTCGGCGTGGCTGGTTTCGAAGGCGGCGACGCTGGCCGGATCTTCGCTGTCCAGGCGGGTGCCGTCGGCCAGCACCAGGCGCAGGCCGGCGAGGGTGTGGTAGGTGTTCTGCGCGGTGCCGCAGCACATGCCGCTGGCGTTGTTGGCGACGATGCCGCCGATCTTGCAGGCATTGATTGAGGCCGGATCGGGGCCGATCTTGCGTCCGAACGGTGCCAGCCAGGCGTTGGCCTGGGCACCGATGACCCCGGGTTGCAGGCGGATCTGCTCTCCCTGGCCGCGGATTTCGCGGCCGTTCCAGTTGTCGCCGAGAACGATCAGCACCGAGTCGCTGATGGCCTGGCCGGACAGGCTGGTGCCGGCGGCGCGGAAGGTCACCGGCACGCGGTCGCGCTGGGCCAGGTGGATCAGGCCGACCACTTCGTCTTCGGATTCGACCCGCACCACCAGCTTGGGAATCAGCCGATAGAAACTGGCATCGGTGCCGAAGGCCAGGGTCGAGGTGGGATCGTCGAAGCGGCGATCGGCGGGAATCAGACGCTCGGCATCGCGCAGGAACGCGGCGGGCAGGCTCATGCAAACTCCTCGCGGAGCCACGGCGTCTGGCGCGCCGCGTGCCCCGGTCAATCAGGCGGTATGAAGTGCGGGCGCGCGGTCAGGCGCCCAGTTCGCGGACCAGCGAATCGCGGGTGATCTCGCTGATCGACTTGGCGCCGGTCAGCACCATGGCCACGCGCATTTCCTTCTCGAACAGTTCCAGCAAGTTGCGCACGCCGGCTTCGCCGTGGGTGGCCAGGGCGTAGAGGAAGGCGCGGCCGATCATCACGGTGTCGGCGCCGAGGGCGATCATGCGCACTACGTCGAGGCCGCTGCGGATGCCGGAGTCGGCGAGGATCTTGATATCGCCCTTCACTGCGTCGGCAATGGCCGGCAGGGCGCGGGCGCTGGACAGCACACCGTCGAGCTGGCGGCCGCCGTGGTTGGACACGACGATGCCGTCGGCGCCGAATTTCACTGCATCGCGGGCGTCATCGGCATCGAGGATGCCCTTGATGATCATCGGGCCGTCCCAGAATTCGCGGATCCACTCCAGGTCTTTCCAGGAAATGGACGGGTCGAAGTTGGCGCCAAGCCAGCCGATGTAGTCGGCCAGGCCGGTGGGGTTGCCACGGTATTTGGAGATATTGCCGAGGTCGTGCGGGCGGCCGAGCAGTCCGACGTCGAGGGCCCATTGCGGATGGGTCATGGCCTGCCAGACGCGACGCAGCGGGGCGTTGGCGCCGCTCATGCCGGAGTGGGCATCGCGGTAGCGGGCGCCGGGGACCGGCATGTCGACGGTGAACACCAGGGTTTTCACACCGGCGGCCTTGGCTCGTTCCAGCGCGTTGCGCATGAAACCGCGGTCTTTCAATACATAAAGCTGGAACCACATTGGCCGGTCGATGGCCGGGGCGACTTCTTCGATCGGGCACACCGAGACCGTGGACATGGTGAACGGAATGCCTTTCGACGCCGCTGCACGGGCTGCCTGCACTTCGCCACGGCGGGCATACATGCCGGTCAGGCCGACCGGGGCGAGGACCACCGGCATGTTCAGGGTTTCGTCGAAGAGCTGGGTCTGCAGGCTCAGTTCCGACATGTTTTTCAGAACGCGCTGACGCAGGGCGATGCTGGCCAGGTCCTCGACGTTATGCCGCAGGGTGTATTCGGCGTAGGCGCCACCGTCGGCGTAATGGAACAGGAACGGCGGCAGCTTGCGCTGGGCCGCGGCGCGGTAGTCGGTGGAGGCAGAAATGATCATGGGATCTCGCAGCTATGTGTGTGAGAAGGCAACTGCCGGGCGCGTCGGAAACGGCGCCCGGCCCCTGTCACTTTAGTGAACCAGCATACCGGTCAGCCAATACGCCTGGATCAGGGTGATCAGGCCGACGATGGTGGCGAAGAACAGGCTGTGCTTGAGGGTGAAGCGGAACAGATCGGATTCCTTGCCGACCAGGCCGGTGGCGGCGCAGGCCACGGCGATGGACTGTGGCGAGATCATCTTGCCGGTCACGCCGCCGCTGGTGTTGGCTGCGACCAGCAGGGTGTCGTTGACCCCGATCTGGTGCGCGGTGGTGGCCTGCAGCGAGCTGAACAGGGCGTTGGACGAGGTGTCCGAACCGGTCAGGAACACGCCCAGCCAGCCGAGGAACGGCGAGAAGAACGGGAACGCGGCGCCGGTGCCGGCCAGGACCAGGGCCATGGTCGAGGACATGCCCGAGTAGTTGGTGACGAAAGCGAAGGCCAGGACCATGCCGATGGACAGGATCGGCCAGCGCAGTTCGTAGAAGGTTTCCTTCAAAGTGGTCAGACCAGTTTTGAAGTTGATCTTCAGGACGATCATCGAGATCAGCGCGGACAGGAAGATCGCGGTGCCGGTGGCGGAGATCGGGTCCAGCTTGAACACCGCCGGGATCGCGGTCGGGTTGGCGACGATCGGGGCGGTCTTGATGACCAACTGATCCAGGTGCGGGATGGCGAAGTTGAATACCCAGCTGTACATCGCGCCGCCGGAGGCAAAGGCGGCCTTGAATGGCTTGAGGGTCCAGATGGTGACCAGCACGGTGAGGATCAGGAACGGCGACCAGGCCTTGAAGATCTCGCCGAAGCTGTAAGGGGTTGGCTGGGCACCGGTCTTGACCACGTCGGCGCCGACGCCGGCGGTCGCGGTGGTGAAGGATTTCTTCGGCTGCCAGACCTTGAGGAACAGGGTCAGGGCGATCAGCGAAGCCAGGGCCGAGGTGATGTCCGGCAGTTCCGGGCCGATGAAGTTCGAGGTGAAGTACTGGGTGACGGCGAAGCTCAGGCCGGCGACCAGGGCGGCAGGCCAGGTCTCCTTCACGCCTTTCAGGCCGTCCATCATGAACACCAGCCAGAACGGCACGAACAGCGACAGCAGCGGCAGTTGGCGACCGGTCATGGCGCCGATATGGAAGGCGTCGATGCCGGTGACCTGGCCGGCCACGATGATCGGGATGCCCAGGGCGCCGAAGGCCACTGGCGCGGTGTTGGCGATCAGGCACAGGCCGGCGGCGTACAGCGGGTTGAAGCCGAGACCGACGAGCAGGGCGGCGGTGATGGCAACCGGCGCACCGAAACCGGCCGCGCCTTCGAGGAAGGCACCGAAGCAGAAGCCGATCAGCAGGACTTGCAGGCGCTGGTCATCGGTGATCGACAGCACCGAGCTGCGGATCACTTCGAACTGGCCGCTCTTGACCGTCAGTTTGTAGAGGAACACTGCGGCGACGATGATCCAGGCGATGGGCCACAGGCCGTAGGCAAAACCGTAGCCGGCGGCGGCGAAGGCCATGTCGGCAGGCATCTGGAAGGCGAAGATCGCTACCAGGATCGACAGGGCGAGGGTAATGCTGCCGGCGATATGTCCCTTCATGCGGAACACGGCCAGCGCCAGGAAGAAGAACACGATTGGAATGACCGCCGCCAGGGCGGACAGGCCAAGACTACCAAGCGGACTATAGAGTTGTTGCCAGGTTTGCATGTGGGATGGCCCCTAATTGTTTTTGGTAAGGCGCTGGCATTGGTTAATTGGTAAGACCAATTTACAATGGCGAGGCGCTAGGTTAAAAGCCTCGCTGTGGGTGTGTCAATTTGTCCTCGTGAAACTTTCGTCGAAGCTCCGATGAGCGGGCTGACTGAGTGGTAAGGAAAGTTGCCAACTGATGGGTGTGGCGAGGGGCTGGATAGGCCAGAATATGCGGCCCCGAACTGACTCGGGATTGTGGAGAGCACGTGATGGTTTTCGACCAGGTCCGCCAGCGCCGTTTGTCCGACGATATCGTCGAGCGGCTGGAGGGAATGATTCTTGAGGGCACCCTGACCGCCGGCGAACGCCTGCCGGCCGAGCGGGTGCTGGCTGAACAGTTCGGTGTCTCGCGCCCGTCGTTGCGCGAGGCGATCCAGAAACTGGTGGCCAAGGGCATGCTGGTCAGTCGCCAGGGGGGCGGCAATTATGTGGCTGAAGCGCTGGGAACGACCTTCAGCGATCCCCTGCTGCAACTGCTCGAAAGCAATCCGGAAGCGCAACGCGACCTGCTGGAGTTTCGCCACACCCTGGAGGCGTCATGTGCCTATTACGCGGCCATGCGCGCGACCGATGTCGATCGCGAGCGGCTAAAGGCGGCATTCGATACTCTGCAGGATTGCTATACCCGCAACGACGAAGTGAGCCGGGCCGAAGAAGGCGCCGCCGACGCGCGCTTCCATCTGGCGATCGCCGAGGCCAGTCATAA
The DNA here is from genome assembly GCF_057808595.1 of Pseudomonas sp. FG98. Classification (NCBI taxonomy): domain Bacteria; kingdom Pseudomonadati; phylum Pseudomonadota; class Gammaproteobacteria; order Pseudomonadales; family Pseudomonadaceae; genus Pseudomonas; species Pseudomonas sp. FG98. The sequence continues at coordinate 21,592 of NZ_JBMDIJ010000019.1, forward strand.
CGCGGTATTGCTGCATACCATCCGTGGGCTGTTCGATCTGCTCAAGCGCAACGTGGTCACCAATATTGGCGGCATGTACAAGCAGCGCGCGGAAACCCGCGACATGCTGATCAGTCAGCATCGGGACCTGTATCTGGCGATTGTCGAGGGGCGTGCGCAGGAAGCTCGCGAGGTATCGAGCAAGCACATTCTCTATGTGCAGGAGGTGCTGGAAGAGGTCAGGCAGGAAGTGCAGCGGGTGGCGCGGGCGGAGCGGCGCAAGGGGCGCTGATTTTGTGTTGGCGCTGATGGCCTAATCGCCGGCAACGCCGGCTCCCACAGGGATCGCGTACATCGCCGAACCTTGTGGGGAGCCGGCGTGGCCGGCGATGAGGCCATCAAGGGCCAGGCAGAACTAGTCTTCCTTGCCCTTGTTGCGAACGGCACGCTGCAGCTCGCGATCGGAATCACGCTCGCGCTGGGTATCGCGCTTGTCGTATTCCTTCTTGCCCTTGCCCAGGGCAATTTCACACTTGATCAAGTGTTTGCTCCAGTACATGGACAGCGCGACGCAGGTGTGGCCCTTCTGCTGCACGCCCACGAACAGACGTTCCAGCTCGCGGCGATTGAGCAGCAGCTTGCGGGTGCGGGTCGGGTCGGCGATGACGTGGGTACTGGCGGTCGTCAGCGGGGTGATGTGGCTGCCCATCAGCCAGGCTTCACCGTCCTTGAGCAGCACGTAGCTGTCCACGAGGTGCGCCTTGCCGGCACGCAGGCTTTTTACTTCCCAACCGGACAGGACCAGTCCGGCCTCGAATTTGTGTTCGATGAAGTAATCGTGTCGCGCTTTCTTGTTCTGCGCGATGGTCCCTGTCGGATGTTTCTTTTGTTTGGCCATAGGGGCGGCATTATAGGCAGTCGCCGCGTCGGCGGCTACGGGGGAGTGGCGAGCTTGAGGCGATGCGGTGAATCCCGGACAATGCGGCGGATTTTTCCCGGCCGGGCTGTTGTCATCAGAGGGTGATGCGGCCATCGGCGGGTTGATGGGCGGCCTATTCTTTGTTCTAGTGGCGCCCGTTTGTCCCTTTTGTTCACGTTTGGAAATGACGCCTGGATGACTACCCATATTCAACGGTCGGCCCTGCTGCCTTATCCCGCTCAGGCGCTCTACGATCTGGTCAACGACGTTGCGCGCTATCCGGAGTTCCTGCCCTGGTGTTCAGGGGCCAAGATCCTGGAGGTCAGCGACACCGCGATGCGGGCTCGGGTCGAGGTGGCGAAGGGTGGGCTTAACCAGCATTTTGTTACGAGCAATGTGCTCGTGCCGGGGCAGTCCATCGAGATGAATCTGGAGGAGGGGCCGTTCAGTCAGTTGCACGGACTCTGGGTGTTCAAGCCGCTGGGTGAGAAGGCCTGCAAGATCAGTCTGGATCTGTCCTTCGAGTATTCCGGGGCGTTGGTCAAGGCGACCCTGGGGCCGCTTTTCAACCAGGCGGCGAATACGTTGGTCGATGCGTTCTGCCAGCGGGCCAAGCAGCTCAACAGCTGAGCCTGGCGCTGGGTGCAGATGCAAAAAAGCCCGAACATGTTCGGGCTTTTTTATGCGTACCGGAATTACTCGGTCTGCAGGGGTTCCTGGGTTGGAACCGGCATGACCTCGATGGTATCGACGTCGCGCTGGATCTTCTCTTCCAGCGAGCCTGGGCGGGCAGGCTTGTCCTGCTGCACCGGCTGGGCCTGGTTCTGCCCTGGCTGGCTGACCGTCGTGCCGCTTTCGCTGCCGAGGATTTCCTGGTCGCGGCTCTTGCCTGGCATGAAGTCGCCGGACAGGCTGGCCAGTTGGTCATTCTCATTGAAGAAGATGCTGATGCGTTCCTGTTGGCGCTCACCACCACCAGGTTGCAGGCTGTACAGGTAATCCCAACGATTGGTGTGGAAGGTATCCTGGATCAGCGGGTTGCCCATGATAAACCTTACTTGGCGACGGGTCATTCCGGGGCGCAATTGGTCTATCATGTCCTGCGTTACGACATTGCCCTGCTGGATGTCGATTTTGTAAACCCCGGGGAACGAGCAACCGGCGAGTGCGAGCAGTCCCACGAGGGTGAGGCTGGTTAGCAAGAGCTTGGTGTTTTGCATCGGTGGGCGACTTCCACTATCTTGGCTGGACAACGTAAACCCCGATCATACCCGTATTCAGAGAAGCTGCGAAGCAGCATCGGCGAGAAAGCTGACCATGGTTGAAAATAGCGAACTGCGCAAAGCCGGTCTCAAGGTAACTCTGCCTCGAGTCAAGATCCTACAGATGCTCGACTCCACCGAGCAGCGCCACATGAGCGCTGAAGATGTCTACAAGGCATTGATGGAAGCTGGAGAAGATGTCGGCCTGGCCACGGTCTACCGTGTCCTCACCCAGTTCGAGGCGGCTGGCCTGGTCGTGCGTCACAACTTCGACGGCGGTCATGCGGTATTCGAACTGGCCGATGGCGGTCACCACGACCATATGGTCAACGTGGATTCCGGTGAAGTGATCGAGTTCTTCGATCCTGAGATCGAGAAGCGTCAGAAGGAAATCGTTGCCCAGCACGGTTACGAACTGGTCGACCACAATCTGGTGCTGTACGTACGCAAGAAAAAGTAAGCGTCCGCGTTTACTGTAGAAAAAAGAAGGCGACCTCCGGGTCGCCTTCTTTGTTTTCGGGGTCAGCCCTTGCTGGTCACCACCATCTTTTTCGCATGGGCCAGGGACTCCTTGGTCAGGTCGATGCCGCCCAGCATGCGCGCCACTTCTTCGACTCGCTCCCGCTTGCCCAGGCTGGCGACGGCGGTGTGGGTCGCATCGCTGTTGCGCACCTTGTGTACGAACAGGTGGTGATGCCCCTGTGCTGCCACCTGCGGGAGGTGCGTCACGGTCAGTACCTGGCCGCGCTCACCCAGGCGGCGCAGCAACTGGCCGACGATTTCTGCAGTCGGGCCGCCGATACCGACGTCCACTTCATCGAAGACCAGCGTAGGGATGCGCGAGGTCTGTGCGGTGATGACCTGGATCGCCAGGCTGATCCGTGACAGCTCGCCACCCGATGCGACTTTCGCCAGCCCTTTGAGCGGTTGACCCGGGTTGGCGCTGACCAGCAGTTCTACCTGCTCCAGGCCATGGGGGTGCAGATCCTCGCCGTTACCTGGGCGCAGTTCGATGCAGAAGCGGCCACCCGGCATGCCCAGACGCTGGATTTCCTGCTCAACGGCTGCAGCAAGCTGGGTCGAGGCGCGCTGGCGCAGGCTGCTGAGTTCGCCGGCCTTCTCATGGTAGTGGCGGGTGTAGGCCTTGAGTTCGTCTTCCAGGCGTTCGATGGACTCGTCGTTGGCGTTGAGGCTTTCCAGCTCTTCTCCCAGGCGCTGCTGCAAGTCGATCAGCTGGCTGGGGTGGATACGGTGCTTGCGCGCCAGGGTGTACAGGGTGTCGAGGCGTTCTTCCAGTTGCTGAAGGCGCATCGGGTCGGCATCGAAGTTGTCGAGGAAGCGATTGAGTTCGCCGACAGCCTCCTCGACCTGGATCTGTGCGCTGGCGATCAGGTTCACTGCCTCGCCCAGGGCGCGGGGTGCGTTCTGCACGGCGGTCAGGCGATTGAGGCTGACGGTCAGGGCGCTGAGCACGTTGCCTGAGTCGCTTTCGCTGCAGTGGTCGATGACCTGGCGGCAGATACCGAATAGCGCCTCGGCGTTGGTCAGGTTCTTGTGTTCCTGCTCCAGTTGCTCCAGCTCGTTCTCGCCCAGACCCAGGTTGTCCAGCTCTTCAAGCTGGTAGCTGAGCAACTGGTGGCGGGCGCGCTGCTCGTCGCCGGAGTTGCGCAGGCGCTCCAGTTCGACGTGGCTCTGCCGCCAGCGTTGGGCGGCCAGTTGGACCTGGCGTGCCAGGTCGGTGGCGCCGGCATATTCGTCGAGCAGGCGGCGGTGGGTGTCGGTCTTGAGCAGGGACTGGTGTTCGTGCTGGCTGTGGATATCGATCAGCAGTTCGCCCACAGCTTTCAGGTCGCCGAGCGGGCAGGGGGTGCCATTGATATAGCCGCGACTGCGTCCTTCCGCAGTGATGACCCGGCGCAGGATGCACGGGCCGTCGTTGTCCAGGTCGCGTTCAGCCAGCCAGGTGCGGGCCTCGGGGATGTCGACCAGGTCGAAGGTGGCGAGGATATCGGCCTTGTCCGCACCGGGGCGCACTACGCCACTGTCGGCGCGATCGCCCAGGGTCAGGCCCAGGGCGTCGAGCATGATCGACTTGCCGGCCCCGGTTTCGCCGGTGATGACGCTCATGCCGCGGGCGAGTTCGAGGTCGAGGTGTTCGACGATGGCGTAGTTATGGATGGACAGGTGCACCAGCATGCGGGCGGCTCCCAGAAGTCAGGTCTGGTTATTTATACAGTGTTTTTGAAATTTCTGACAATTCCCGCCTTAGGTCGATTCGCTCGTTCGTGTCCGCTTTTGATCGCGGACAGTTATGTGTGGAACACATTGATGTTCAATCGCCCTTGAAGCTGTCTTTTACGACCCCATATAGGCCGGCAGATGAGCGAGTCGAGCTCGCCGACGACATTGAGAGGAGAGAATTCATGGCTGATGAGCAGAAGCTGGACGAACTGAATCCGAACGCCGACAAAGCCGCCGAAGCGGATTCCGAGGATCTGGTTGCGCGCGTGCAACTGCTCGAAGAGCAGGTTGCGGCTGCCCAGGATCAAGCCCTGCGCACTGCGGCCGATCTGCAGAACGTGCGCCGCCGCGCCGAGCAGGACGTGGAAAAGGCCCACAAATTCGCCCTGGAGAAGTTCGCTGGCGACCTTCTCCCGGTCATCGACAGCCTGGAGCGCGGCCTGGAGCTGTCCAGCCCGGACGATGAAAGCATCCGTCCGATGCGCGAAGGCATCGAACTGACCCTGAAGATGTTCCAGGACACCCTCAAGCGCTACAACCTCGAGGCCATCGATCCGCACGGCGAACCCTTCAATGCCGAGCAGCATCAGGCGATGGCCATGCAGGAAAGCGCCGAAGTCGAGCCGAACAGCGTGCTCAAGGTGTTCCAGAAGGGTTATCAGCTCAACGGACGCCTGCTGCGCCCGGCCATGGTCGTGGTCAGCAAGGCCCCGGCTCCGGTTTCGCCTTCCATCGATGAGAAGGCTTGAAATTAGCCGGATGGCCCCCATCTAGGTGTCAAGCGTTTAAGTGCTACCGCAGTTGGCAACCACCGCTGCGGCAACCAAATCCAAAGTTTCGGGAGAGTTAACATGGGCAAAATCATCGGTATCGACCTGGGGACCACCAACTCCTGCGTCTCCATTCTGGAAAACGGCAACGTCAAGGTGATCGAGAACGCCGAAGGCGCTCGCACCACTCCGTCGATCATCGCTTACGCCAACGACGGCGAAATCCTGGTTGGCCAGTCGGCCAAGCGCCAGGCCGTCACCAACCCGCACAACACCCTGTACGCGGTAAAACGTCTGATCGGCCGTCGCTTCGAAGAAGAAGTGGTGCAGAAAGACATCCAGATGGTTCCGTACAAGATCGTCAAGGCTGACAACAACGACGCCTGGGTCGAAGTCAACGGCCAGAAAATGGCTCCGCCGCAAATCAGCGCCGAAGTCCTGAAGAAGATGAAGAAGACCGCCGAAGACTACCTCGGCGAAGCAGTGACCGAAGCGGTCATCACCGTTCCTGCTTACTTCAACGACAGCCAGCGTCAGGCTACCAAGGACGCTGGTCGTATCGCCGGTCTGGACGTCAAGCGCATCATCAACGAACCGACCGCCGCTGCGCTGGCCTACGGTATGGACAAGGCCAAGGGCGACCACACCGTCATCGTTTATGACCTGGGTGGCGGTACCTTCGACGTCTCCGTGATCGAAATCGCCGAAGTCGATGGCGAGCACCAGTTCGAAGTACTGGCAACCAACGGTGACACTTTCCTCGGTGGTGAAGACTTCGACATCCGTCTGATCGACTACCTTGTCGAGGAATTCAAGAAAGAAACCGGCATGAACCTGAAGGGCGACCCTCTGGCCATGCAGCGTCTGAAGGAAGCTGCCGAGAAGGCCAAGATCGAGCTGTCCTCCAGCCAGCAGACCGACGTCAACCTGCCGTACATCACTGCCGATGCGACCGGTCCGAAGCACCTGAACGTGAAGATCTCCCGCGCCAAGCTGGAGTCGCTGGTCGAAGACCTGGTTCAGCGCACCATCGAACCTTGCCGTATCGCCATGAAGGACGCCGGTATCGACGTCAGCAAGATCGACGACGTGATCCTGGTCGGTGGCCAGACCCGTATGCCGCTGGTGCAGAAAACCGTTGCCGAGTTCTTCGGCAAGGAAGCGCGCAAGGACGTCAACCCTGACGAAGCCGTTGCCATGGGTGCTGCGATCCAGGGCGCCGTTCTGGCTGGTGACGTGAAGGACGTTCTGCTGCTCGACGTCAGCCCGCTGACCCTGGGTATCGAAACCATGGGTGGCGTGATGACCGCGCTGATCGAGAAGAACACCACCATCCCGACCAAGAAGTCGCAGGTGTTCTCGACTGCCGACGACAACCAGAGCGCCGTGACCATTCACGTGCTGCAAGGTGAGCGCAAGCAGGCCGCACAGAACAAGTCCCTGGGCAAGTTCGACCTGGCCGAGATTCCACCAGCGCCACGTGGTGTTCCACAGATCGAAGTGACCTTCGACATCGACGCCAACGGCATCCTGCACGTCGGCGCCAAAGACAAGGCCACCGGCAAGCAGCAGTCCATCGTGATCAAGGCCAACTCCGGTCTGTCCGAGGAAGAAATCCAGCAGATGGTCCGCGACGCTGAGGTCAACGCCGAGGAAGACCGCAAGTTCGAAGAGCTGGCCGCTGCCCGCAACCAGGGTGACGCGCTGGTCCACTCGACTCGCAAGATGGTCGCCGACGCCGGTGACAAGGTGACTGCCGAAGAGAAGACCGCTATCGAAGCTGCCGTGGTCGCTCTGGAAGCTGCCGTGAAAGGCGACGACAAGGCTGCCATCGAAGCCAAGGTCGAAGAGCTGTCGAAAGTCTCCGCGCCGGTTGCCCAGAAGATGTACGCCGAACAGGCCGAGAAGCCGGAAGCTGGCGCTCAGGCCCAGCAGGCTGACGAAGCCAAGCACGACGACGTCGTCGATGCCGAGTTCGAAGAAGTCAAAGACAACAAGTAATTGCTGTTCGTTGTCGGCCGGTTGACTGATGTTTGATGTTGACTGGTAGGATGTCGCCGCGCGGGGGCTTGCTCCCGCGTTGGCGTGTCTGGAATACCCGAATTTTTTCCAGCACTGGTTTCAGGCCGGTGCTGACGGCACAGCGCTGATGCGCAGAGGTTTGCCGAACGTCCTCAAGAGTGCAAAGAACCATGGCAAAGCGTGACTATTACGAGGTTCTGGGGGTCGAGCGAGGTGCGAGCGAGGCTGATCTGAAGAAGGCCTACCGTCGCCTGGCGATGAAGCATCACCCGGACCGTAATCCCGATAACAAAGAGTCGGAAGAGCTGTTCAAGGAAGCCAACGAGGCTTACGAAGTGCTTTCCGATACCAGCAAGCGTACGGCGTACGACCAGTACGGTCATGCCGGCGTCGACCCGAGCATGGGTGGCGGCGGTGCCGGTTTTGGTGGTGCCAACTTCTCCGACATCTTCGGTGATGTCTTCAGTGATTTCTTTGGTGGTGGCCGTGGTGGTTCCCGCGGCGGCGCACAGCGCGGCAGCGATCTGCGCTACACCCTGGAGCTGAATCTGGAAGAAGCGGTACGCGGTACCACGGTCAATATCCGTGTGCCGACACTGGTCAACTGCAAGCCGTGTGACGGCTCGGGTGCCAAGAAGGGTTCGTCCCCGGCAACCTGCCCGACCTGTGGTGGTATCGGCCAGGTGCGCATGCAGCAGGGCTTCTTCTCGGTGCAGCAGACCTGCCCGCGTTGCCAGGGGCAGGGCAAGATCATCACCGATCCGTGCGACTCCTGCCACGGCGAAGGCCGCATCGAAGAGTACAAGACCCTGTCGGTGAAAGTGCCGGCCGGTGTCGATACCGGTGACCGCATCCGTCTCTCCGGCGAAGGCGAGGCCGGGACCCAGGGTGGCCCGACCGGCGACCTGTATGTGGTGATCAATGTGCGCGAGCACCCGATCTTCCAGCGTGATGGCAAGCACCTGTACTGCGAAGTGCCGATCAGCTACACCGACGCGGCACTGGGTGGCGAGCTGGAAGTGCCGACCCTCGATGGTCGGGTCAAGCTGAAGATTCCGGAAGGCACTCAGACCGGCAAGCAATTCCGTCTGCGCGGCAAGGGCGTGGCCCCGGTGCGTGGTGGCGGTGCTGGCGACCTGATGTGTCGTGTGGCGGTCGAGACCCCGGTCAACCTGAGCCGTCGTCAGCGTGAGCTGCTCGAAGAGCTGCGTGCTTCCCTGGAAGGCGACAGTTCCCATTCGCCCAAGGCCAGTGGCTGGTTCGAGGGTGTGAAACGCTTCTTCGGCGATCTGTAAAAGGAACGAGACATGCGACGTATTGCGGTAATGGGCGCGGCAGGGCGCATGGGCAAGACGCTGGTCGAGGCGATCCAGCATGCACCGGGCGCCGGCCTGACTGCGGCGGTGGATCGTCCCGACAGCACGCTGGTCGGGGCGGACGCCGGTGAGCTGGCGGCGCTGGGCCGGATCGGCGTACCGATCTCGGATGATCTGGCCAAGGTGGTGGAAGAGTTCGATGTATTGATCGACTTCACCCATCCGTCGGTCACCCTGAAGAACCTGGCGTTCTGCCGCAAGGCGGGCAAGGCCATGGTCATCGGTACCACCGGCTTCAGTGCTGAAGAGAAGCAACTGCTGGTCGAGGCGGGCAAGGAGATTCCAATCGTCTTCGCCGCCAACTTCAGCGTCGGCGTAAACCTCTGCCTGAAGCTGCTCGACACCGCTGCACGGGTGCTGGCGGACGAAGTGGATATCGAGATCATTGAGGCTCACCATCGTCACAAGGTCGATGCACCGTCCGGTACCGCGCTGCGCATGGGGGAGGTGGTTGCCCAGGCGCTGGGGCGTGATCTGAAGGAAGTGGCGGTCTATGGTCGTGAGGGTCAGACTGGCGCTCGTGATCGTCAGACCATCGGTTTCGCCACCGTGCGTGCCGGCGATGTGGTCGGTGATCACACCGTGCTGTTCGCTGCCGAAGGCGAGCGCGTCGAGATCACCCACAAGGCCTCGAGCCGCATGACCTTCGCCAAGGGGGCGGTGCGTGCAGCCATGTGGCTGGATGGTCGCGAGCCAGGCCTGTACGACATGCAGGACGTGCTCGAACTGCACTGATCCGCTATCCGCTCTACCCGGGAGCGGGTCGGTCGTTTTTGATCGACCCGCTCCCGCGGCCCTCTCCGATGCGCCCTGTCGCATTCCTGCGTCTTTCAGACACATCAGTGGTAGACCAAAAAAGCATATTTCTGTAAGCTACAGCTTTAGTGTGTCCACTAAAAGCGCGCAGATAATTCGACGAAGAAAGCGGGGTGACGTGTCTATACGTCATTCCGCTTTTTTGCAACCTGCGATCGCCCCTTCAGGCTTGATTTACGGGAGGTCTTCTTGACTAAGCCAGCCATACTCGCCCTTGCCGATGGCAGCATTTTTCGCGGTGAAGCCATTGGAGCCGACGGTCAGACCGTTGGTGAGGTGGTGTTCAACACCGCAATGACCGGCTATCAGGAAATCCTGACTGACCCTTCGTACTCGCAACAGATCGTTACCCTGACTTACCCACACATCGGCAACACCGGCACTACCGCCGAAGACGCCGAGTCCGACCGCGTCTGGTCGGCTGGTCTGGTCATTCGTGACCTGCCGCTGATCGCCAGCAACTGGCGCAACACCCTGTCCCTGAGCGACTACCTCAAGGCCAACAACGTCGTAGCCATCGCCGGTATCGATACCCGTCGCCTGACCCGCATCCTGCGTGAGAAGGGCGCTCAGAACGGCTGCATCCTGGCCGGCGACAACATCAGCGAAGAGGCGGCCATCGCCGCTGCCCGTGGTTTCCCGGGCCTGAAAGGCATGGACCTGGCCAAAGTGGTCAGCACCAAGACCGCCTACGAATGGCGTTCCAGCGTCTGGGAGCTGAAAACCGACAGCCACCCGACGATCGAAGCTGCCGACCTGCCGTATCACGTGGTTGCCTACGACTACGGCGTCAAGCTGAACATCCTGCGCATGCTGGTCGCTCGTGGCTGCCGCCTGACCGTGGTGCCGGCCCAGACCCCGGCCAGCGAAGTGCTTGCCCTGAATCCCGATGGCGTCTTCCTGTCCAACGGCCCAGGCGATCCGGAGCCTTGCGACTACGCGATCCAGGCGATCAAGGACATTCTCGAAACCGACATCCCGGTCTTTGGTATCTGCCTCGGTCACCAACTGCTGGCCCTGGCGTCCGGCGCCAAGACCGTGAAAATGGGGCACGGCCACCACGGTGCCAACCACCCGGTCCAGGACCTGGACACCGGCGTAGTGATGATCACCAGCCAGAACCACGGCTTCGCGGTCGACGAGGCCACCCTGCCGGGCAACGTCCGCGCCATCCACAAGTCGCTGTTCGACGGTACCCTGCAGGGCATCGAGCGTACCGACAAGAGCGCGTTCAGCTTCCAGGGCCACCCTGAAGCCAGCCCAGGCCCGACTGACGTCGCGCCACTGTTCGATCGTTTCATCGATGCCATGGCCAAGCGCCGCTAAGCATCCCTGCGAGAAGGCCCTGAACCGGCGCGCCCGGTTCAGCAGCGCCTGACCAAGATTGTTCAAGACGGCTTGCCGACTGACCTGCGGATTTGAGTGACAACCATGCCAAAACGTACAGACATTAAAAGCATCCTGATTCTCGGCGCCGGCCCGATCGTGATCGGCCAGGCCTGCGAATTCGACTACTCCGGCGCCCAGGCTTGCAAAGCCCTGCGCGAGGAAGGTTTCCGCGTCATCCTGGTGAACTCCAACCCGGCCACCATCATGACCGACCCGGCCATGGCCGACGCCACCTACATCGAGCCGATCAAGTGGCAGTCGGTTGCCAAGATCATCGAGAAGGAGCGCCCTGACGCGCTGCTGCCGACCATGGGTGGCCAGACCGCGCTGAACTGTGCCCTGGACCTGGAGCGCGAAGGCGTTCTGGAAAAATTCGGTGTGGAGATGATCGGTGCCAACGCCGACACCATCGACAAGGCCGAAGACCGTTCGCGCTTCGACAAGGCAATGAAGGCCATCGGCCTGGAGTGCCCGCGCTCCGGTATCGCCCACAGCATGGAAGAGGCCAATGCGGTCCTCGAGAAGCTGGGCTTCCCGTGCATCATCCGTCCGTCCTTCACCATGGGCGGCACCGGCGGCGGTATCGCCTACAACCGTGAAGAGTTCGAAGAAATCTGCGCCCGTGGTCTGGACTTGTCGCCGACCAAGGAACTGCTGATCGACGAATCCCTGATCGGCTGGAAAGAGTACGAGATGGAAGTGGTCCGCGACAAAAAGGACAACTGCATCATCGTCTGCTCGATCGAGAACTTCGACCCGATGGGCGTGCACACCGGTGACTCGATCACTGTTGCTCCGGCCCAGACCCTGACCGACAAGGAATACCAGATCATGCGCAACGCCTCGCTGGCGGTGCTGCGTGAAATCGGCGTCGAGACCGGCGGCTCCAACGTCCAGTTCGGTATCTGCCCGGACACTGGCCGCATGGTCGTCATCGAGATGAACCCGCGGGTATCCCGTTCGTCCGCCCTGGCCTCGAAAGCCACCGGCTTCCCGATCGCCAAGATCGCCGCCAAGCTGGCTGTCGGCTATACCCTCGACGAACTGCAGAACGACATCACCGGCGGCCGCACTCCAGCGTCATTCGAGCCGTCGATCGACTACGTCGTCACCAAGCTGCCACGCTTCGCCTTCGAGAAATTCCCGAAAGCCGACGCCCGCCTGACCACCCAGATGAAATCCGTGGGTGAAGTCATGGCCATCGGCCGTACCTTCCAGGAGTCGATGCAGAAAGCCCTGCGCGGCCTGGAAGTCGGTGTTTGCGGCCTCGACCCGAAAGTCGACCTGGCCAACCCGGAAACCCCAAGCATCCTCAAGCGTGAACTGACCGTTCCGGGTGCCGAGCGTATCTGGTACGTGGCCGACGCCTTCCGTGCCGGCATGACCCGCGACGAAATCTTCGCCCTGACCAGCATCGACCACTGGTTCCTGATCCAGATCGAAGACCTGATCAAGGAAGAAGAGAAGGTCAAGACCCTGGGCCTGGCCGCCATCGACAAGCAACTGATGCTGAACCTGAAGCGCAAGGGCTTCTCCGACCAGCGTCTGGCCAAGCTGCTGGGTATCACCGACAAGAACCTGCGCCGTCACCGCCACAAGCTGGAAGTGTTCCCGGTGTACAAGCGCGTCGACACCTGCGCCGCCGAGTTCGCCACCGACACCGCCTACCTGTACTCGACCTACGAGGAAGAGTGCGAGGCCAACCCGTCGACCCGCGACAAGATCATGATCCTGGGTGGCGGTCCTAACCGCATCGGCCAAGGTATCGAGTTCGACTACTGCTGCGTACACGCCGCGCTGGCCCTGCGTGAAGACGGTTACGAGACCATCATGGTCAACTGCAACCCGGAAACCGTCTCCACCGACTACGACACTTCCGACCGTCTGTACTTCGAGCCTCTGACCCTGGAAGACGTGCTGGAAGTGGTGCGGGTCGAGAAGCCGAAGGGTGTCATCGTCCACTACGGTGGTCAGACTCCGCTGAAACTGGCTCGCGCCCTGGAAGAGGCCGGTGTGCCGATCATCGGTACCAGCCCTGACGCCATCGACCGTGCCGAAGACCGCGAGCGCTTCCAGCAGATGGTTCAGCGCCTGAACCTGCTGCAGCCGCCAAACGCTACCGTACGCAGCGAAGACGAGGCCATCCGTGCCGCAGGCGACATCGGCTATCCGCTGGTAGTGCGTCCGTCCTACGTACTGGGCGGTCGTGCCATGGAAATCGTCTACGAACTGGACGAGCTGAAGCGCTACCTGCGCGAAGCCGTACAGGTCTCCAACGACAGCCCGGTTCTGCTTGACCACTTCCTCAACTGCGCCATCGAGATGGACGTGGATGCGGTCTGCGACGGCACCGACGTGGTGATCGGCGCGATCATGCAGCACATTGAGCAGGCCGGTGTTCACTCCGGTGACTCCGCGTGCTCCCTGCCTCCGTACTCGCTGCCTGCCCATGTGCAGGACGAAGTCCGCGAGCAGGTCAAGAAGATGGCCCTGGAGCTGGGCGTCGTCGGTCTGATGAACGTGCAGCTGGCCCTGCAGGGCGACAAGATCTACGTGATCGAAGTCAACCCGCGTGCTTCGCGTACCGTGCCGTTCGTTTCCAAGTGCATCGGCACCTCGCTGGCGATGATCGCCGCGCGCGTCATGGCCGGTAAGACCCTGAAAGAACTGGGCTTCACCAAGGAAATCATTCCGAACTTCTACAGCGTCAAGGAAGCGGTGTTCCCGTTTGCCAAGTTCCCAGGGGTTGACCCGATCCTCGGCCCTGAGATGAAATCCACCGGCGAAGTCATGGGTGTCGGCGACAGCTTCGGTGAAGCCTTCGCCAAGGCCCAGATGGGTGCCAGCGAAGTGCTGCCGACCGGCGGTACCGCGTTCATCAGCGTGCGTGACGACGACAAGCCGCAAGTGGCTGGCGTTGCCCGTGACCTGATCGCCCTGGGCTTCGAAGTGGTCGCAACTGCTGGTACCGCGAAGATCATCGAAGCGGCTGGCCTGAAAGTGCGTCGCGTGAACAAGGTGACCGAAGGTCGTCCGCACGTGGTCGACATGATCAAGAACGACGAAGTGTCGTTGATCATCAACACCACCGAAGGTCGCCAGTCGATCGCCGATTCCTACTCGATTCGCCGCAATGCGTTGCAGCACAAGATCTACTGCACCACCACCATTGCGGCCGGTGAAGCTATCTGCGAAGCGCTGAAGTTCGGTCCGGAAAAGACCGTTCGCCGCTTGCAGGATCTGCATGCAGGACTCAAAGCATGAGCATTACCAAGTACCCGATGACCGTCCAGGGCGCTCGCGCCCTGGAAGACGAACTGACCTTCCTCAGCAAGACCGAGCGCCCACGCCTGAGCCAGGCGATCGGTGAAGCGCGGGAGCTGGGCGACCTCAAGGAAAACGCCGAATACCATGCCGCTCGTGAAGAGCAGGGCATGGTCGAGGCGCGGATCCGCGATATCGAAGGTCGTCTGCAGAACTCGGTGGTGATCGACGTCACCTCCATCGCCCATACCGGCAAGGTGATCTTCGGTACCACCGTCGATCTGGAAAATACCGAAACCGGCGATCAGGTGAGCTACCAGATCGTTGGCGAGGATGAGGCCGATATCAAGAAGGGCAAGCTCTCGGCGAGTGCACCTATCGCTCGTGCCATCATTGGCAAGGAAGAGGGTGATGTCGTCGTGGTGAAAACCCCAAGCGGCACGGTCGAGTACGAGATTGTCGAAGTCAAGCACATCTGATACCGGCGTGCGCGGCCCTACCGTCGAAGCCGTCCTCTGGCAACTGGCCCAGGTGTTCTGGGTCGGTGGCCTGTGGGTGTTTCATGTTGGCCTGGTGCCGGCATTGAAGGTCAGCAGCCTGGCACCCTTGCTGGTGCAGGACATCGCTGTGCAGATCGATCGCTGGTTGATCGGTGTGGCGGCGGTGGGATTGCTGACCCAGCTGGCGGTGCTGGCGCGGGTGCGAGGTGTGTCGGCGTGGTGGCGACTGTTCAGCGGCAAGCTGCTGCTGGTCGGTTTCACTGCGTGCGTCGGTTATTACACGCTGCGCTACGGTGTTTCCGCCGGGGAGCGCTGGCAGGTGTTCTGCTTCGTCGTGCTGGGGCTCAGCGGTATCGCGCTGGTGGCCCAGCCCGTCCCGACCAGGGCGCGCAAGGCGCGCCGCTGACCGGCGCCACCGTTACTTGTAGCGGTGGATATTGGACAGTTGCTTGTTCGGCTGTGGGTTGCGGCGGTACAGCAGCACCATCTTGCCGATGATCTGGACCTGCTCGGCACGACCGACCTTGGCCAGCTCGTCCATGACAGCCCGGCGTTCTTCACGGTCTTCGAGCTTGACCTGCACCTTGATCAGTTCATGATCTACAAGGGCGCGCTCCAACTCGGCGAGGACACCTTCGGTCAAGCCATTGCCCGCCACGATCAGGACAGGTTTCAGGTCGTGACCAATGGCTTTGTACTGTTTCTTCTGCTCGTTATTGAGCGGCATAATCTGACCCTTTCGTCTGGATTCTGTAAAAATGGCGGCCATTTTACCCGAGGGCCCGTGGCTCCGCCCAGTTAATCACGACGCTTAATCATCGAGGTGCCCAGTGGCGCAGCGTTCCAAGAGCAGCCATAACTGGCTGAGAGAGCATTTCAACGATCCTTTCGTCAAACAGGCGCAAAAGGATGGCTATCGCTCGCGCGCGAGCTACAAACTGCTGGAGATCCAGGAAAAGGATCGCCTGATCCGTCCTGGTATGAGCGTGATCGACCTCGGCGCTGCGCCAGGTGGCTGGTCCCAGGTCACCAGTCGGCTGATCGGCGGGCAGGGTCGCCTGATCGCTTCCGACATCCTGGAAATGGACAGCATTCCCGACGTGACCTTCATCCAGGGCGACTTCACCCAGGACGAAGTGCTCGCACAGATTCTCGAAGCCGTAGGTAATTCGCAGGTAGACCTTGTGATTTCCGATATGGCCCCCAACATGAGTGGTACGCCTGCCGTCGATATGCCCCGGGCGATGTTCCTTTGCGAACTGGCGCTGGATCTGGCCAGCCGGGTCTTGCGTCCGGGTGGGGATTTTCTGATCAAGATTTTCCAGGGCGAGGGTTTCGACACTTACCTGAAGGACGTTCGTCAGAAATTCGACAAGGTCCAGATGCGCAAGCCGTCGTCTTCCCGTGATCGCTCACGTGAACAGTACCTGCTGGCAAGAGGATATCGCGGCGAATAAGGCGTCAGCGCGGCAGCTTTCAGGGGCTTCGATAGTATTTTCCAATCGGCGCTCCTGCCTGATGTGGATGAATATCGTGTAGTCTGGATTCACAAAGGGTTACAGACGGTGCCAACAGCCGTTGTAGGTAATGTAGTAAGTTAAGCCGCTGATTATCATGCGAGGCACGGTTGCGCCTAAACCGGCTTCAGAGGGTAGCTAATTGAACGATATGGCAAAGAATTTGATCCTGTGGTTGATCATCGCAGCCGTCCTGGTGACGGTGATGAACAACTTCTCCAGCCCGAATGAGCCGCAGACCCTCAACTATTCCGACTTCATCCAGCAAGTCAAGGATGGCAAGGTCGAGCGCGTCACGGTCGACGGTGCTGTCATTACCGGCAAACGCAATGACGGCGACACCTTCAAGACTATCCGTCCGGCTATCCAGGACAACGGGTTGATCGGCGATCTGGTCGACAATCACGTGGTGATCGAAGGTCGTCAGCCAGAACAGCAGAGCATCTGGACCCAGTTGCTGGTTGCCAGTTTCCCTATCCTGGTGATCATCGCGGTGTTCATGTTCTTCATGCGCCAGATGCAGGGCGGTGCTGGTGGCAAGGGCGGGCCGATGAGCTTCGGCAAGAGCAAGGCGCGCCTGCTGTCCGAAGATCAGGTCAAGACCACCCTGGCCGATGTCGCTGGCTGCGACGAAGCCAAGGAAGAGGTCGGCGAGCTGGTCGAATTCCTTCGCGATCCGGGCAAGTTCCAGCGCCTGGGTGGTCGTATCCCGCGCGGGGTGCTGATGGTCGGCCCTCCGGGTACCGGTAAGACCCTGCTGGCCAAGGCCATTGCCGGCGAAGCCAAGGTGCCGTTCTTCACCATTTCCGGTTCCGACTTTGTGGAAATGTTCGTGGGTGTCGGTGCCAGCCGTGTACGTGACATGTTCGAGCAAGCCAAGAAGCACGCTCCCTGCATTATCTTCATCGACGAGATCGACGCCGTGGGTCGCCATCGTGGCGCCGGCATGGGCGGCGGTCACGACGAGCGCGAGCAGACTCTCAACCAGTTGCTGGTAGAGATGGACGGTTTCGAAATGAACGATGGCATCATCGTCATTGCTGCTACCAACCGTCCTGACGTACTTGACCCGGCGCTGCTGCGGCCTGGTCGCTTCGACCGTCAGGTAGTGGTCGGCCTGCCGGATATCCGTGGTCGTGAGCAGATCCTGAAAGTGCACATGCGCAAGGTGCCTGTTGGCGAGAACGTCAACCCGGCGGTAATCGCTCGTGGTACCCCAGGCTTCTCCGGTGCCGATCTGGCCAACCTGGTCAACGAGGCTTCCCTCTTCGCGGCACGTGGCGGCAAGCGCGTGGTCGAGATGAAGGAGTTCGAGTTGGCCAAGGACAAGATCATGATGGGCGCAGAGCGCAAGACCATGGTCATGTCGGAGAAAGAGAAACAGAATACTGCGTACCACGAGGCGGGCCACGCTATTGTCGGTCGCATCGTTCCCGAGCACGACCCGGTCTACAAGGTCTCGATCATCCCGCGCGGTCGCGCACTGGGTGTGACCATGTTCCTGCCGGAAGAGGATCGCTACAGCCTGTCCAAGCGTGCGCTGATCAGTCAGATCTGCTCGCTGTACGGCGGTCGTATCGCCGAGGAAATGACCTTGGGCTTCGACGGCGTGACCACCGGTGCCTCCAACGACATCATGCGTGCCAGTCAGATCGCGCGGAACATGGTGACCAAGTGGGGCTTGTCGGAAAAGCTCGGCCCGCTGATGTACGCCGAGGAAGAAGGCGAAGTGTTCCTGGGGCGTGGCTCTGGTGGCCAGCACACCAACGTGTCCGGCGAGACCGCCAAGCTGATCGACTCCGAGGTGCGCAGCATCATCGATCAGTGTTATGCCACCGCCAAGCAGATCCTCACGGACAACCGTGACAAGCTCGATGCCATGGCCGATGCGCTGATGAAGTACGAAACCATTGACGCCGATCAGATTGACGACATCATGGCAGGCCGTACTCCGCGTGAACCACGCGACTGGGATAACGACTCCGGCACTTCGGGCACCACTGCTTCCCAGGGTGACCGTCCGGAATCCCCGATCGGTGGTCCCGCTGCGCAACACTAAGGGCTGACATGACCTCACAGCAGTACCTAACCCGGTTGCCTTGCGGCAACCGGGTTCTTGACCTTTCTCGTACCCATGTCATGGGTATCCTCAATATCACTCCGGATTCCTTCTCCGATGGTGGGCGCTTCACCCAGCGTGATGCAGCCTTGCGCCATGCCGAGCAGATGGTTGCTGCGGGTGCCACGCTGATCGATGTCGGTGGCGAGTCCACGCGCCCTGGTGCGCGTGTGGTCACTGCGCTTGAGGAGCTCGAGCGCGTCGCGCCGGTCGTTGAGGTGCTGAATCGCGAGCTGGATGTGGTTATCTCCGTGGATACCTCGACGCCAGCAGTCATTCGTGAGTCGGCTCGCCTGGG
The DNA here is from genome assembly GCF_057808595.1 of Pseudomonas sp. FG98. Lineage (NCBI taxonomy): Bacteria > Pseudomonadati > Pseudomonadota > Gammaproteobacteria > Pseudomonadales > Pseudomonadaceae > Pseudomonas > Pseudomonas sp. FG98. The sequence continues at coordinate 40,064 of NZ_JBMDIJ010000019.1, forward strand.
GGCTGGACTGATCAACGATGTTCGCTCCCTGTCGCGGGATGGCGCTCTGGATGCGGCCGCATCCACCGGCTTGCCGGTGTGCCTGATGCACATGCGCGGCGAGCCCGGAAACATGCAGGACGACCCGTACTACGAGGATGTCACTGCTGAAGTGGGCGGCTATCTTGAAGAGCGTATGGCTGCCTGTGCGGCGGTGGGAATCGGGGCAGAACGGATTGTTCTCGATCCGGGATTCGGCTTTGCGAAGACCCTGGAGCATAATCTGAGCCTGTTCAAGCATATGGAACGCTTGCAGCGCCTGGGGCGCCCTTTGCTGGTGGGCGTTTCACGCAAGAGCATGATCGGCCTGACCCTCAATCGGCCAGTAAACGAGCGGATGTACGGCAGCCTGGCGCTGGCTGCCTTGGCGATGACCAAGGGGGCGAGCATTCTGCGTGTTCATGATGTCGCCGAGACCGTCGATGTCGTACGCATGATCGCCGCGGTACAGAACGCCGAATAAAGAGTGACGGAGCATTTATGAGCAGAAAATATTTTGGTACCGACGGCATTCGTGGCCGTGTCGGGGAATACCCGATCACGCCTGATTTCATGCTCAAGCTCGGCTGGGCGGCGGGCATGGCCTTCCGCAAGCAGGGCAACTGCAGGGTCCTGGTCGGCAAGGACACGCGTATTTCCGGGTACATGTTCGAGTCGGCCCTGGAGGCCGGTCTCTCTGCGGCAGGCGCCGACGTCATGCTGCTCGGTCCGATGCCTACGCCGGCCATTGCCTATCTGACGCGCACCTTCCACGCCGAGGCTGGCATCGTGATCAGCGCTTCGCACAATCCGCACGACGACAATGGCATCAAGTTCTTCTCCGGCCAGGGCACCAAGTTGCCTGATGAGGTCGAACTGATGATCGAGGAGTTGCTCGACCAGCCCATGACCGTGGTCGAGTCCAGCAAGATCGGCAAGGTTTCGCGGATCAACGATGCGGCAGGTCGTTACATCGAGTTCTGCAAAAGCAGCGTTCCGAGCAGTACCAGCTTCTCCGGTCTCAAGCTGGCCATCGACTGTGCCCATGGCGCTACCTACAAGGTCGCTCCCAGCGTATTCCGCGAACTGGGCGCCGAGGTGACGGTTCTGGCCAACCAGCCGGACGGCCTGAACATCAACGAGAACTGCGGTTCCACGCACATCGAGTCGCTGCAGGCGGCGGTCCTGGTGGGGCATGCCGATCTGGGCATTGCCTTCGATGGCGATGGTGATCGCGTGCTGATGGTCGATCATACCGGTGCCATCGTCGACGGTGATGAGTTGCTGTTCATCATCGCTCGCGACCTGCATGAGCGCGGCAAGCTGCAAGGTGGTGTGGTCGGGACCTTGATGAGCAATCTCGGCTTGGAGCTGGCGCTGAAGGACCTGGAAATTCCCTTCGTACGAGCCAAGGTGGGTGACCGCTATGTGATGGCCGAGCTGCTGGAGCGCGACTGGATTATCGGTGGCGAGAACTCCGGGCATGTCGTGTGCTGCAGCCACACCACGACCGGTGACGCGATCATCGCTGCGTTGCAGGTGCTGATGGCGCTCAAGCGCCGTGGCGAGACCCTGGCACAAGCGCGGCAGGCTGTGCGCAAATGCCCGCAGGTGTTGATCAACGTGCGCTTTGGTGCGAGCAAGGTCGACCCGCTGGAGCACCCGTCGGTCAAAGCTGCGTGCGAGCGTGTCACCGAGGAAATGGCTGGGCGCGGTCGGGTGTTGTTGCGCAAGTCCGGAACAGAGCCTCTGGTGCGTGTGATGGTCGAAGGCGACGATGAAAGTCAGGTCCGTGGCCATGCCGAAGCCCTGGCAAAACTGGTAAGTGAAGTTTGCGTTTGATTTACGCTTGCCAGTGATGATTTGGTTGGGTAACATCTGCGCCCACTTTGACCCACGAGGTAAAGCATGCGTCGCCCAATGGTAGCTGGTAACTGGAAAATGCACGGTACCCGCGCCAGCGTCGCTGAGCTGATCAAGGGCTTGAGTGATCAGGTTCTGCCGAGCGGTGTCGATGTCGCGGTGTTCCCACCGAGTCTGTTCATCAACCAAGTGGTCGATGGCCTTCAGGGCAAATCGATTACGGTAGGTGCTCAGAACTCCGCGGTAGAGCCCCAGCAGGGTGCTCTGACCGGAGAGGTGGCAGCGAGTCAGTTGATTGATGCCGGTTGCAAGCTGGTGTTGATCGGTCACTCGGAGCGACGTCAGATTCTAGGTGAGCAGGATTCGGTCCTGGTCAAGAAGTTCGCGGCAGCACAGTCCTGTGGGCTGAAGCCAGTGTTCTGTGTAGGGGAAACCCTCGAAGAGCGCGAAGCGAACAAAACGCTCGAAGTAGTAGGGCGTCAGTTGGCAAGCATCATCGACCAACTGGGTATTTCTGCTTTTGCAGATGCGATTATCGCCTATGAGCCTGTATGGGCCATCGGCACCGGCCTCACGGCCACTCCGCAACAAGCGCAGGATGTGCATAAGGCCATTCGCGAGCAGTTGGCGGCTAGTGATCCAGAAGTTGCGCAACATACGCGGCTTCTATACGGCGGCAGCGTGAAGGCGGCCAATGCGGCTGAGCTGTTCGGCATGCCGGATATCGATGGGGGGCTGATTGGTGGGGCCTCCCTGAACGCAGACGAATTCGGTGCAATTTGTCGCGCCGCAGGAAACTGAAAAATGCTGGAAACAGTTGTTGTCGTTCTTCATCTGTTGGGCGCACTGGGTTTGGTAGTGCTGGTTCTGCTGCAACAGGGTAAAGGTGCGGAAGCGGGTGCATCTTTCGGCGCAGGTGCTTCAAATACTGTGTTCGGAAGCCAAGGTTCTGCTACCTTTCTGAGTAAGTTTACTGCTATACTAGCTGCCTCTTTCTTCTTAACTGCTCTTGGGTTAGGATACTTTGCTAAAGAGAAAGCTCATCAGCTGACTCAAGTAGGGTTGCCAGATCCAGCAGTGTTGGAAGTGCAGCAGAATAAACCGGCAACAGATGATGTACCGGTGCTCCAGGGGCAACAACAGAAGAGCGAAGCTGGTAACAACAGCGATGTTCCTCAGGCTCCAGAGCAGAAGTAACGGGTTTCAAAGTAGTATTGCCGAGGTGGTGGAATTGGTAGACACGCAACCTTGAGGTGGTTGTGCCCATAGGGTGTAGGGGTTCGAGTCCCCTTCTCGGTACCAATTGAAGTAAGGAAGCCCGCATTAGCGGGCTTTCTTGCAGGTGGAGGTTGATTGACCCTCCCAGGGTTCGGTCGTATACTTTCGCCCCAGCTTTGTCGCGGGGTGGAGCAGTCTGGTAGCTCGTCGGGCTCATAACCCGAAGGTCGTTGGTTCAAATCCAGCCCCCGCAACCAGTTTTAGCGGAGCCCCTTTTCAGGGGCTTTTTGTTAGCTAAACAGTTCTCAGGCGCCATATTCCACGGCGCATTTCATGATGGGCGCTTGCCCATTTTTTATTTGCACAGCATGCACGAGGGGGTTCAGGTGTCGAGCAAGCTAGAACAGTTGCAGGCCTTGTTGGCCCCGGTAGTCGAAGCGCTTGGCTATCAATGCTGGGGGATCGAGTTCATCTCTCAGGGCAAGCATTCGGTACTGCGTATCTATATCGACAAAGAGGACGGCATCCTGGTGGACGATTGCGAAGTCGTCAGTCGCCAGGTCAGTGGCATTCTGGATGTTGAAGATCCCATCAGCACCGAATACACCCTTGAAGTCTCCTCTCCTGGCATGGATCGCCCGCTGTTCACCCTTGAACAGTTCGCTTCGCATGCCGGTGAACAAGTGAAGATCAAGCTGCGTACGCCCTTCGAAGGTCGTCGTAACTTTCAAGGCCTGATCCGTGGTGTGGAGGAGCAGGATGTCGTGGTCCAGGTGGACAATCACGAGTTCCTGCTGCCGATCGACTCGATCGACAAGGCCAACATTATTCCCAGTTTTGACTGAGACATGCCGGAGCTGCGGTTGACGCGGTTCCAATGGCTTGCGAAAGGCGAGGCGTACGATGAGCAAAGAAGTACTGCTGGTTGTTGAGTCGGTATCCAATGAAAAGGGTGTACCGGCAGGCGTGATTTTCGAAGCGCTGGAAGTGGCCCTGGCTACTGCAACCAAAAAACGTTTTGAAGACGAAGTGGACCTGCGTGTGGAAATCAACCGCCACACCGGTAACTACGAGACCTTCCGTCGCTGGACCGTGGTCGAGGACGAGGATCTGGACGACCCGGCGATCGAGCTGGCGGTAGACCAGGCCCAGGCCAAGAAACCGGGTGCGGTCGCTGGCGAGATCATCGAAGAGAAGATCGAGTCCATCGAGTTCGGTCGTATCGCTGCCCAGACCGCCAAGCAGGTCATCGTGCAGAAGGTTCGCGAAGCCGAGCGCGCACAGGTGGTCGATGCCTATCGCGAGCGTCTGGGTGAAATCATCTCCGGTACCGTGAAGAAGGTGACCCGCGACAACGTCATCGTTGACCTGGGCAACAACGCCGAAGCACTGCTGGCACGTGAAGACATCATTTCCCGCGAGACTTTCCGCGTCGGCGTTCGCGTTCGTGCGCTGCTCAAGGAAATCCGTACCGAAAACCGTGGCCCGCAGCTGATCCTGTCGCGTACCGCACCGCAGATGCTGATCGAACTGTTCCGCATCGAAGTGCCGGAAATCGCCGAAGGCCTGATCGAAGTGATGGCCGCATCCCGTGACCCGGGTTCCCGCGCCAAGATCGCCGTCCGTTCCAAGGACAAGCGTATCGATCCACAAGGCGCCTGCATCGGCATGCGCGGTTCGCGCGTCCAGGCCGTTTCCGGCGAGCTGGGCGGCGAGCGTGTCGACATCGTGCTGTGGGACGACAACCCTGCGCAGTTCGTCATCAACGCCATGTCGCCGGCCGAAGTGGCGGCGATCATCGTTGATGAAGACGCTCATGCGATGGACATTGCCGTAGCTGCCGACAACCTGGCCCAGGCCATCGGCCGTGGTGGCCAGAACGTGCGCCTGGCGAGCCAGCTGACCGGCTGGACCCTGAACGTGATGACCGAATCGGACATCCAGGCCAAGCAGCAAGCCGAAACCGGCGACATCCTGCGCAACTTCATCGAAGAGCTGGAAGTCGACGAAGAACTGGCCCAGGTGCTGGTCGACGAGGGCTTCACCAGCCTCGAAGAAATTGCCTACGTACCGCTGGAAGAAATGCTCAACATCGATGGCTTCGACGAGGAAATCGTCAACGAGCTTCGCGCTCGTGCCAAGGACCGCCTGTTGACCAAAGCCATCGCTACCGAGGAAAAACTGGCAGACGCCCACCCGGCCGAAGACCTGCTCTCGCTTGAGGGCATGGACAAGGACCTGGCAGCGGAACTGGCGGTGCGCGGCGTGGTTAACCGCGAAGACCTGGCCGAGCAGTCGATTGACGACCTGCTCGACATCGACGGCATCGACGAAGAACGTGCCGGCAAGTTGATCATGGCCGCCCGAGCCCATTGGTTCGAGTAAGCAGGCTGGCCTGAGGAGAGAAGTGCATGACGCAAGTCACGGTGAAAGAACTGGCCCAAGAGGTCGCTGCACCGGTAGAGCGCCTGCTGCAGCAGATGCGTGAGGCAGGTCTGCCGCACACCGACGCCGGTCAGCTGGTGAGCGATAGTGAAAAGCAGGCTCTGCTGACCCATTTGAAGAGCAGCCACAAGGCGAAAGTGGAAGAGCCGCGCAAGATTACCTTGCAGCGCAAGACCACCAGCACCCTGCGTGTTGCCGGCAGCAAGAGCATCAGCGTAGAAGTACGCAAGAAGAAGGTTTTCGTTCAGCGCAGCCCGGAAGAGATCCAGGCCGAGCAGAAGCGTGAACTGGAAGAGCGCCGCGCCGTGGAAAATGCCGCGCGCGAGAAGTCCGAAGCCGAAGCGCGTCAGCGCGCCGAGGAAGAAGCCCGTCGCCAGGCTGCCGAGAAGCCTGTGGCTGCTCCAGTCGCTGCGGCGCCAGCTCCGGCTGCACAGCCAGTGGCTCAGGCTCCTGCTCCGGCTGCCGTCGAGGCTGCGGCTCCTGCTCCGGCCGGCGAGCGCAAGAAAGACGACAACCGTCGCAACGATCGTGCCCGTGACGACGACCGTCGCGGTGGCGAGCGTCGCAACGAAGCGCCGCGCGTTTCGGTCAAGGTCAAGGAGAAGGAAAAGGCTCCGACCCCACGTGCTGCCCCACGTACTACCGACGAAGAAAGCGATGGCTTCCGTCGTGGCGGTCGTGGCAAGGCCAAGCCGAAGAAGCGTAACGCTCATGGTTTCCAGAACCCGACCGGTCCGGTTATCCGCGACGTGACCATCGGCGAAACCATCACCGTTTCCGAACTGGCACAACAGATGTCGGTCAAGGCCGCTGAAGTCGTCAAGTTCATGTTCAAGCTGGGCACTCCGGTGACCATCAACCAGGTGCTCGACCAGGAGACCGCTCAGCTGGTCGCCGAAGAGCTGGGCCACAAGGTCACCCTGATCAGCGACACCGCCCTGGAAGACTCCCTGGCAGAATCGCTGAAGTTCGAAGGCGAGAGCGTTTCCCGTGCGCCGGTTGTGACCGTCATGGGTCACGTCGACCACGGCAAGACCTCGCTGCTCGACTACATCCGTCGTGCCAAGGTTGCTGCTGGCGAGGCCGGTGGTATCACCCAGCACATCGGTGCCTACCACGTGGAAACCGACCGCGGCATGGTCACCTTCCTCGATACCCCGGGTCACGCCGCGTTTACCGCGATGCGTGCCCGTGGTGCCAAGGCGACCGACATCGTGATCCTGGTGGTTGCGGCGGACGACGGCGTGATGCCGCAGACCGTCGAGGCCGTCCAGCACGCCCAGGCTGCCGGTGTACCTCTGGTCGTTGCGGTGAACAAGATCGACAAGCCGGGTGCCGACCTCGATCGCATCCGCAACGAACTGGCCGTCCACGGCGTGACCTCCGAGGACTGGGGTGGCGACACTCCGTTCGTCAAGGTTTCGGCGAAGATGGGTACCGGTGTCGACGAACTGCTCGAAGCCGTTCTGCTGCAAGCCGAGATCCTCGAGCTCAAGGCCATGCCGAGCGCTCCAGGTCGTGGCGTGGTGGTCGAATCGCGTCTGGACAAGGGCCGCGGCCCGGTCGCTACCGTGCTGGTTCAGGACGGTACCCTGCGTCAGGGCGACATGGTCCTGTGCGGTTCCAACTACGGCCGCGTCCGCGCCATGCTCGACGAGAACGGCAAGCCTGTTAAGGAAGCCGGCCCGTCGATCCCGGTCGAGATCCTCGGCCTGGATGGCACCCCGGATGCTGGTGACGAACTGAGCGTTGTGGCCGACGAGAAGAAAGCCCGTGAAGTCGCCCTGTTCCGTCAAGGCAAGTTCCGCGAAGTCAAACTGGCTCGCGCGCATGCTGGCAAGCTGGAAAACATCTTCGAAAGCATGGGCCAGGAAGAGAAGAAGACCCTCAACATCGTCCTCAAGGCCGACGTTCGTGGTTCTCTCGAAGCTCTGCAAGGCTCCCTCGGTGGCCTGGGCAACGACGAAGTACAGGTTCGCGTGGTCGCCGGCGGTGTCGGTGGTATCACCGAGAGCGACGCCAACCTGGCGCTGGCTTCGAATGCGGTCCTGTTCGGCTTCAACGTGCGTGCCGATGCCGGTGCGCGCAAGATCGTCGAGCAGGAAGGTCTGGATATGCGTTACTACAACGTGATCTACGACATCATCGAAGACGTCAAGAAGGCCCTGACCGGCATGCTCGGCAGCGATGTTCGCGAGAACATCCTGGGTATCGCCGAAGTGCGTGACGTGTTCCGTTCGCCGAAGTTCGGCGCCATCGCCGGTTGCATGGTCGTGGAAGGTACGGTCTACCGTAACCGCCCGATCCGCGTACTGCGCGAAGACGTGGTGATCTTCGAAGGCGAGCTGGAATCGCTGCGCCGCTTCAAGGACGATGCCTCCGAAGTCCGTAACGGCATGGAGTGCGGTATTGGCGTCAAGAGCTACAACGACGTCAAGATCGGCGACAAGATCGAGGTCTTCGAGAAAGTCCAGGTGGCTCGTACGCTCTGATGCGCGAGCTTGGAAGCGCCAGGCCGGCGGCTGCAAAGCCCCGCTGGATGCTCTGAACGCAACGCCCGGTCAGGCTTCATGCCTGACCGGGCGTTTGCCGCTTTAGTTACAGGTAGCAAGACATGGCAAAAGAATATAGCCGTACCCAACGCATCGGCGATCAGATGCAGCGCGAGCTGGCCCAACTGATCCGTCGTGAAGTGAAAGATCCGCGTGTCGGCCTGGTGACCATCACCGCCGTCGACGTCAGCCGCGATGTTGGCCATGCCAAGGTGTTCATCACCGTCATGGGCCAGGAAGGTGACGATGCGATCCAGCAAAGCCTGAAGGTCCTCAACTCCGCAGCCGGTTTCCTGCGCATGCAGCTCGGTCGCGAAATGAAGCTGCGCAGCGTGCCGCAACTGCATTTCCACTATGACGAAAGCGTCAGCCGCGGTGCCCACCTGTCGGCCCTGATCGAGCGCGCCGTTGCCGAGGACAGCCTGCACCAGAGCGCCGACGCTCCGGACAGCGACAAGGAGTAACCGGTGGCCCAGGTCAAACGCATCCGCCGTAACGTCAGCGGCATCATCCTGCTCGACAAGCCGCTGGGGTTCACCTCCAACGCCGCGTTGCAGAAGGTCCGCTGGCTGCTCAATGCCGAGAAGGCCGGTCACACCGGCAGCCTCGACCCGCTGGCCAGTGGCGTGCTGCCGCTGTGCTTCGGCGAAGCCACCAAGTTCTCCCAGTACCTGCTCGATTCCGACAAGGGTTACGAGACGGTCATGCAACTGGGACAGACCACCAGCACTGCGGATGCCGAAGGCGAGATCCTGCGCACCCGCGACGTGACCGTTGGTCGCGCGGATATTGAAGCGCTGCTGCCACAATTCCGTGGTGAAATCAGCCAGATACCGCCGATGTACTCGGCGCTCAAGCGTGATGGCCAGCCGTTGTACAAACTGGCTCGTGCAGGGGAAGTAGTGGAGCGTGAAGCGCGTTCTGTTACTATTACCCGCTTGGACCTGCTGGAGTGCGAAGGCACTCGGGTTCGCCTGTCCGTCGGTTGCAGCAAAGGCACCTACATCCGCACCCTGGTCGAGGATATCGGCGAGGCTCTGGGCTGTGGCGCTTATGTCGCCGAACTGCGCCGGACCCAGGCCGGACCGTTCGAGCTGGCCCAGACCGTGACCCTCGAAGAGCTCGAGGCGGCTCATGCCGAAGGTGGCAACGAAGCGATCGACCGCTTCCTGATGCCATCCGACAGCGGTCTGCAGGACTGGCCGTTGCTGCAGTTCTCCGAGCACAGTGCTTTCTACTGGTTGCATGGTCAGCCAGTACGTTCGCCGGACGCGCCGAAATTCGGCATGGTCCGCGTTCAGGATCACAACGGTCGCTTCATCGGTATCGGTGAAGTGAGCGAAGACGGGCGCATCGCGCCGCGTCGACTGATTCGGTCGGAATGATCGAAACCGTCAGTGCAGGGCCCAGGCCAGGTACTGGTGGACACGAGGGTGGCTGTCAACAGGCATGGTCACACCTCATTTTCTTAAATACAGGGCTTGTCCCTGGCCTGTTGGAAGCCTTCGGGTTTCCGTTGATTTGGAGAAAGCCAAATGGCACTCAGCGTTGAAGAAAAAGCTCAGATCGTTGCCGACTATCAGCAAGCCGCCGGCGACACCGGTAGCCCGGAAGTGCAGGTTGCTCTGCTGACCGCCAACATCAACAAGCTGCAAGGCCACTTCAAGGCCAACGGCAAGGACCACCACTCCCGTCGTGGTCTGATCCGCATGGTAAACCAGCGCCGCAAGCTGCTGGACTACCTGAAAGGTAAAGACACCACCCGTTACAGCGCCCTGATCGGTCGTCTGGGTCTGCGTCGCTAATAGCGGCCTGACCAGTGGTGTGCGCGGCGTGCTGCGGTCGTCGGCCGGGGGCTTCGGTTCCTCGGCAGGTGAACGCACCCCGCGTATCCGAGAGGTTGGTTGGCTGTTCCGCCGGAGCGCTTTGCGCGAGGGCAGGGCAGGCTCCCAACCTCTAGTTTTATCTGGACGGTCAATGGGGCCGATTCCCCGTTCTGCCCAAGAATTCGCAAGAAACCAGTTCCCCCAAGTAACTGAAAAAAGGTAGGAAACCGTGAACCCGGTAATCAAGAAATTCCAGTTCGGTCAATCGACCGTAACCCTCGAGACGGGCCGTATCGCTCGTCAAGCATCCGGCGCTGTGCTGGTCACCGTCGACAACGATGTCACCGTGCTGGTGACCGTGGTCGGTGCCAAGCAGGCTGATCCTGGCAAGGGCTTCTTCCCTCTGTCCGTGCACTACCAGGAAAAGACCTACGCTGCCGGCAAGATCCCTGGCGGTTTCTTCAAGCGTGAAGGTCGTCCTTCCGAGAAGGAAACCCTGACCTCGCGCCTGATCGACCGTCCGATCCGTCCGCTGTTCCCTGAAGGTTTCATGAACGAAGTGCAGGTCGTCTGCACCGTCGTCTCCACCAGCAAGAAGACCGATCCGGACATCGCTGCGATGATCGGTACCTCGGCTGCCCTGGCTGTCTCCGGCATTCCGTTCGAAGGCCCGATCGGCGCCGCTCGCGTTGCCTTCCATGAAAGCACCGGCTACCTGCTGAACCCGACCTACGAGCAACTGGCTGCCTCCAGCCTGGACATGGTCGTGGCCGGTACTTCCGACGCTGTTCTGATGGTTGAATCGGAAGCCAAAGAGCTGACCGAAGACCAGATGCTGGGCGCCGTACTGTTCGCCCACGACGAATTCCAGGCCGTCATCCAGGCCGTCAAGGAATTCGCCGCCGAAGCCGCCAAACCGACCTGGGACTGGAAACCAGCGGTTGCCAACACCGAACTGCTGAACGCTGTTCGCGCTGAATTCGGCGACGCCGTTTCCCAGGGCTACACCATCACTGTCAAGGCCGACCGTTACGCTCGCCTGGGCGAACTGCGCGACCAGGCCGTCGCCAAGTTCTCCGGCGAAGAGGGGCAGCCTTCGGCTTCCGAAGTCAAAGATATCTTCGGCGAAATCGAATACCGCACCGTTCGCGAAAACATCGTCAACGGCAAGCCACGCATCGACGGCCGCGACACCAAGACCGTTCGTCCTCTGAACATCGAAGTTGGTGTTCTGCCGAAGACCCACGGTTCCGCACTGTTCACCCGTGGCGAGACCCAGGCCCTGGTCGTTGCGACCCTCGGCACTGCCCGTGACGCACAGCTGCTGGACACCCTGGAAGGCGAGAAGAAAGACCCCTTCATGCTGCACTACAACTTCCCTCCGTTCTCGGTGGGCGAGTGTGGTCGCATGGGCGGTGCTGGCCGTCGCGAAATCGGTCACGGCCGTCTGGCCCGTCGTTCGGTCCAGGCCATGCTGCCAGCCGCTGACGAATTCCCGTACACCATCCGCGTGGTATCGGAAATCACCGAATCCAACGGCTCCAGCTCCATGGCTTCGGTCTGCGGTGCTTCCCTGGCCCTGATGGACGCCGGTGTACCGATGAAGGCGCCGGTTGCCGGTATCGCCATGGGTCTGGTTAAAGAAGGCGAGAAGTTCGCCATCCTGACCGACATCCTGGGTGACGAAGACCACCTGGGCGACATGGACTTCAAGGTTGCCGGTACCGCCAAGGGTGTTACCGCGCTGCAGATGGACATCAAGATCAACGGCATCACCGAAGAGATCATGGAAATCGCCCTGGGCCAGGCCCTGGAAGCGCGCCTGAATATCCTCGGCCAGATGAACCAGATCATCGCCCAGTCCCGCAGCGAGCTGTCGGAAAACGCGCCGACCATGATCGCGATGAAGATCGACACCGACAAGATCCGTGACGTCATCGGTAAAGGCGGCGCGACCATCCGTGCCATCTGCGAAGAAACCAAGGCTTCGATCGACATCGAAGACGACGGCTCGATCAAGATCTTCGGTGAAACCAAGGACGCGGCCGAGGCAGCTCGCCAGCGCGTACTGAGCATCACCGCCGAGGCCGAGATCGGCAAGATCTACGTCGGCAAGGTAGAGCGCATCGTCGACTTCGGTGCCTTCGTCAACATCCTGCCGGGCAAGGACGGCCTGGTGCACATCTCGATGCTGAGCGATGCCCGCGTCGAGAAAGTCACCGACATCCTGAAGGAAGGCCAGGAAGTTGAAGTACTGGTACTGGACGTGGACAACCGCGGCCGTATCAAGCTGTCCATCAAGGACGTGGCTGCTGCGAAGGCTTCGGGCGTCTAAGTCCGGCTTTCGAAAAAAAGGATCCCCTCGGGGATCCTTTTTTTATGCGCGCGAATTGCTGGAGCCGCTTGCATCTTGCATGCGCAATCAGGCGGCAACTTGCAAATTGCACGATCCTGCAGATTTCTATTTTTTATAAGTTGTTGTTTTTAAACGTATTTTTATTAAGAAAAAACTGGCACAGCCCCTGCAATAACCCTGTTACCCCCTGCAGCCAGGACCTATCGGCGCAGGACTTTTCGAAAAACAGGAGTGTCTCGTATGAAGAAGTTCGCTATTGCTGCTGCCACCGCTACCGCCCTGTCCCTGACCATGGCCAACGTAGCGTTCGCTCAACAGTCCACCCAGGCTCCAATGACCCTCGCAGCCGTTGAGGTGACCAAGGCCAAGGAAGCTACTTCCGATACCTGGATCACCACCAAGGTCAAAGCCGACCTGCTGACCGAGAAAGGCATTCCTGGCTCCGACATCAAGGTCGAAACCAACAAAGGTGTGGTCTCCCTGTCGTCCGACGTAGCCGTAACCGACGCTCAGAAAGACATGGCTGTAGCCATCACCAAGAAAATCAAAGGCGTCCAGGCCGTTTCGGCTGACGGCCTGAAAGCCAACTGATGGATTGTCCCGCTCGCTGATCCTGACGGTTCATGCGACCGCCCAAAGGGACTTGGGCACCCCGAGCCCCGGCCATGCGCCGGGGCTCACCTTTTTGCGGGACGAGGTTATTCGGCGTCCAGATGCAGGGGGGTGATGACACGGCCGTCGGATTCCGCCTGGCCGAGGGTGGCGTCGACGAAGTAGACGCGGTCGTCCTCCAGCTTGCCCTTGTCCACCAGGTAATCCTTGATGCTGCTGGCCCGGGCCTGACCCAACTGGCGCAGCAACACGCTGCTTTCCGCCCAAGTCTTGAGCACGGCATCGCGCATGTTGGCCACGCGCTGCTTGGTGTCCAGCTGTTCCCATTCCTTCGGCGGTTGCTGTTTCAGGCGCGTGCGGTAGATGCCTTCGAGCATGGCCGGCTTGTCGTCGTCCGGCACCTGTAGCAGCGAAGCCTGGGCAGGCACCTTGTCGCCGCGGCGTTGCAGCATCTTGTAGTAAGTGCTCTGGTACTCACGCTCCAGACGCTGCTCGGCGATCAACGGGCCATCGCTGCTCTGTGCGCTGGTACCTTCGATTTCCAGGCGCAGGGCCGGGCGCTCCTTCAGCGCCGCTGCCAGCTTGTCCAGTGCGCCCTGGGTGTCGGCTGCCAGCTCGCTGGAGCCCGGAGCGAAGGCCACGTTGCCGAGATCTTCGGCCCCACCGCCGGCAATCAACCCGCCGATGAACTTGAAGGGGGCCTGTGCCGCGCGTAGCACCAGGTTGCGCAGGGTCTGCCAGACGATCGGCATCACGCTGAACTGTGGATTGTTGAGGTCGCCGGACACCGGCAGTTCGATGGAGATCTTGCCCTCGGTGTCCTTGAGCAGGGCCACCGCCAGGCGGATCGGCAGGTCCACGGCATCCGGGCTGTCGACCTTCTCGCCCAATTGCAGCTGCTCCACCACCACCTTGTTCTCGGCCTTGAGCTGGCCGTTGGTGATCAGGTAATGCAGGTCGAGGTTGAGCCGGCCCTTGCGAATGCGGAAACCGGCGAACTTGCCGGAGTAGGGCGTCAGTGTGGTCAGCTCGACACGCTTGAAGCTGGTGGCGATATCCAGGCTGGCCAGCGGGTTGAAAGGATTGAGTGCACCCTTGATGGTGACTGGCGCATAGCGGTCGACCTTGCCTTTGACGTCGACCTTGGCCGGCACCGGCTGACGGTTGTCGATGGTGCCGATCTGGCCGTTGAGCTGCTGCACGGCGGTGGCGAAGTTGGGTGTCAGGCTGAAGTCGGCGAAGTTGGCCGAGCCGTCGTTGATATCGATCTGGCCAATGCGGATGCCGAGCGGCTTGTCGTTTGCGGCGGCGGTCCTGGCCTGTGGCTTGGCACTCTTGTCGGCCGGTTGTGGAATCAGCAGGTCATCGACGTTGGTGGTGCGATCCTCGTTGATCATGAAACGAGCGTAGGGCTGTTGCAGATTGACCTTGGCGATGCTCAGAGCGTCGCCATGGCGGTAGTCGATGCCATCGAGATCGAGCTGCTGCCATTTGACGAAGTCGCGGTCCTTGATGGTGTCGAGGGTGTGCAACTGGTTGACCCGGGCCTTGCCTGCGACGCTGAAGGCCAGCGGCTCGGTGCTTTTCAGGTCGACGTCGAGGTCGCTGCCGAGCATGCCGCTGCGCAGTTCCAGGCGGATGAACGGGCTGATATAGGCCTGGGCGATGCGCAGGTCGATGTCCTGGGTACTGACCTTCAGCCTCGCCTTGACCGGTGCCAGGTTGACCTCGCCGGAAGCTTGCAGCTTGCCCTGCTTGCCGATGCCACTGTCGAGCTTGAGGGTGAAGGGCGACTGGTTGAGGCTGTCGAAGTTCTGCAGATCGGCGTTCAGCGGGCCGATGTCCAGATTGACCGGTTCTTTCTGTGTGCGGTCGGCCAGGTGAACCCGATAGTTGCGCGCCTGGGTGTCTTTCAGCAGGACCTGCCAGGGCTTGCTCTCCACGGCCTTCTCTTGCGGGGTCGGCTCGGCTGCGGCTGGCTCGGCCTTCTCCTTTTCCGTGGCCTTGGGCGGTTGGCTGGCGAACAGTTTCTGCCAGTCCAGTTGCCCGTCGGCTTCGAGTGCTGCCCAGGTTTCGAGATTGTCGCTACGAATCTTGCCGACGGTGACCAGTTGCTTGGCCAGGTCGATGGACGTCTCGCTGACATCCAGCTTGGCCAGGCGCACCAGCGGGCGGCCATCCGGCGCCTTGATGGCGAAGGAGGACACGCTCAGGGCAGTGTTTTCCAGCAGCAGTTCGGTCTGCTCGCCGAGGCTGAAGTTGTAGTCGCTTTGCAGGTTGTAGGTGCCGTCTTCCAGGACCAGCGGTACGGCATCGCGCACATAGGGCCAGAAGGCCTTCATCTTGGCGTCGGCGATTTTCAGCGAGCCCTTGGAGGCGATCGGCGACAGGCTGAAGCTGCCTTTCCAGTCGATTTCACCGCCGTTCGGCCCGGTGGCCACCAGGGTCATGTCGGTGTTGTCGTCGGGCAGGGTGCTGAGGTTCTTCAGCTCCAGGTTCATCGCGTCGTACAGGAACTCGATCGGTTCGCTGGGGCGTGCGTCCTGGAAATACAGGTAGCCATCTTTCAGTTGAATACTGCCGATGCGCAGGGGAAAGGTGCCGCTGGCCGGCTCTTCCGGCGTGGGCTCGCTGGGCGGCAGCTTGAACAGGTTGGCCAGGTTGAGCTGGCCGTCCTTGGCAAACAGCACTTCGGTGCGCGGCTTGACCAGTTCGACCCGCTCCAGGTGCAGGGCCTTGGTCCACAGGCTGTCCACTTGCAGGTTGGCGTAGAGCTTTTCGAAGGCGATCTGCTCTTTGCCTGGCTCGCCGATCTGCAGGCCCCACAGGGTCAGTTCGAGGCTGAACGGATTGAGCTCGATGCGCTGCAGGTGCGCGGGAGCGGTGGCGTATTGGGCCAACTGCTGGTTGGCGATTCGAAGGGCGACGCCGGGGAGGATGAAAAAGCCGAGAAGGCTGTACAGGGCCAGTGCAATCAGCAAGGCGCCGAGGGCGCGTTTCAATCCTTTGGGCATGTGCGGCATCTGCGTGAAGTGCGGGACGCTTAGAGTATGGCAGGTTAGTCGAGTTCCGAAGGCTGTCGGACGAGTCCGACAGCCTGGTCGTCCATTTATTCGAGGTGCAGTATCAGGGTTTTCAGCGGTGGTCGCTGGTCCTGTGAAGGGAAGTCGCTAGCGGGGCTGATCACCTGCCATTCCCGTACCCGGCGCCCGGCTTTTTCTGCGCAACGCAGGACCAGTTCGCGCCAATCGTTCATATCGACCTTGGCCAGGTTGTTGTTGCAGATCAGCACGCCATCTTCTGCGGTAGTCAGCAGTGCGGGCTTGAGCAGGCTCTGGTAATCGCGCAGCAGGTCCACGGTACCGAAGGCGCTCTTGGCCCAGGCTGGCGGATCGAGGAACACCAGGTCGTACTGGCGCGCTTGCAGGCGGGGATAGGACGGCAGTTTCTGTCCGCGGCGCTGGCTGATAGGCAGGCCGGCCAACTGGCGGATCGCCGGGAAGTAATCGGACTGGACGAAGGTCATCGCCGGCAGTTGCGGATTCAGCGCGCCGTTCTCGCGGCCCACCGCCAGGTTGCCCTCGGCGAAGTCCAGGTTGCACACCTCGCTGGCACCGCCCGCCGCCGCCGCAAGGCCAACCCCGCAGGTGTAGGCGAACAGGTTGAGCACGCTTTTGCCGGCGCTGTGCTGCTTGACCCAGCCGCGGGCGTTGCGCAGATCGAGGAACAGCAGCGGATCCTGCCCGGCATGGCGGCCGCGCACCCGATAGTTCAGGCCCCACTCGTGGCCGACCATATCCACCAGCGCTTCATCGCTGGCCTGGTACACCACGTCATGCCGGTCGACCCGGCTGTTGCCCCGCGAGCGGTCGTTGTAGACCAGGTGCAGCGGCTGGCCCAGGTGCGCCTCGATGGTCTCGTGCAGCGCCAGCAGGTCGTCCCGCTCCAGCGTCTGGTGGAAGCTCTGCACCAGCAATTGCGGGCCGTAACGATCGGCGGTGAGGCCGGGCGCGCCTTCCTGGCTACCGTGGAACAGGCGATAGCAATCGGTGCCCTGGGCATGCAGTTCGGCGAGGAGGGATTGGCGGTTATCGAGGGCGGCGCGCAGCGCCTGATTCAAGGAGGACATGCACGTGGCCTTGGTTGCGGGCGTGCAGTTTACCAGTTGCGCAGCGGGGAGGGGCCGGGCGGCCCCTCCCGCGTCGATCAGCGTTCGATGGCGAGGGCCACGCCCTGGCCGCCGCCGATGCACAGGGTGGCCAGACCCTTGTGGACATCGCGTTTGATCATTTCATGCAGCAAGGTCACCAGCACACGGCAACCGGATGCACCGATCGGGTGGCCAATGGCGATGGCGCCACCGTTGACGTTGACCTTCGACGCATCCCATTGCAGTTCCTTGCCTACCGACAGGGCCTGGGCGGCAAAGGCTTCGTTGGCTTCGATCAGGTCGAGCTGGTCGAGGGTCCAGCCGGCCTTTTCCAGGCAGCGGCGGGTGGCGCCGACCGGGCCGATGCCCATGATCGCCGGATCGACACCGGCGTTGGCGTAGGCCTTGATCCGGGCCAGCACGGGCAGGCCCAGTTGCTCTGCCTTGGCTGCGCTCATCAGCATTACCGCGGCGGCGCCGTCATTGAGCGAGGAGGCGTTGCCGGCAGTGACGCTACCGTCCTTCTTGAAGGCCGGCTTGAGCTTGCCCAGGGACTCGGCGGTGGTGCCGGCGCGTGGCTGCTCGTCGGTGGCGAAGGCGATCGGATCGCCCTTGCGCTGCGGGATCAGGATCGGGGTGATTTCATCGACGAAGCGCCGGGCTTCGATGGCGGCGGCGGCCTTCTGCTGGGAGGCGGCGGCGAAGGCGTCCTGTTCCTCGCGGCTGATGCCGTATTTCTCCACCAGGTTCTCGGCGGTGATGCCCATGTGGTAGTCGTTGAAGGCATCCCACAGGCCGTCGCTGATCATGCTGTCGATCAGGCTGGCGTGGCCCATGCGCAGACCGGTGCGTGCGCCGGGCATGACGTAGTTGGCCAGGCTCATGTTCTCCTGGCCGCCGGCGATGATGATCTCGGCGTCGCCGCAGCGGATGGCCTGGGTGGCCAGGTGCAGGGCCTTGAGGCCGGAGCCGCAGACCTTGTTCAGGGTCATGGCGGGGACTGCATGGGGCAGGCCGGCCTTGATCGCTGCCTGGCGAGCGGGGTTCTGGCCGGCACCGGCAGTCAGCACCTGGCCGAGGATCACTTCATCGACCAGCGCACCGTCCACGCCGGTCTGGGCCAGTAGTTGACGGATCACGGCGGCGCCGAGGTCGACGGCCGGAATGTTTGCCAGTGCCCCCTGGAAACTGCCGACCGCGGTGCGGGTAGCGGCGACGATTACGACATCTTGCATGCTCAGTCCTCTGTATTGTCGGTTTTGGCGTCAGGACGCCTGAGTCTGCGGTGGGCCCGCGCATAGTGGCACAGAAGAGGGGCAAAGGGGCGGTTCGCTAGCTCCCACATGGTTCGGGGCCAGCCACAGTATCTGTGCTCGACGCGTCCCCTGTGGGAGCTGGCGTTGCCAGCGATAGGGCCATCAGCAGCACCTTGATCCTTCAGGTAATAATCCCCATCCGCCGCCGCGCCCGATGCGCCGAGCCGTTGCGCATGGCCCAGCGCAACACCGGCGCCACGCAGTGCAAGCCAAGATCCACCGCCCGCTGTTTCACAGGCCCATGCCTCAGACCGAGCATGTCCGCCGCCCAGTCCGGCAGCAGACCGATCCCCGCCTGCATCATCAGATCCCCGACTGGCTTGGCCATCCGGCTCGGCGCCGGGGCATTCAACAGCACCCGCACCACTTCAAGGCTGCGCTCATCACAACGCAGTTGCGGGCGCATGCCGCGCAGGTAGTCCGCCACTTCCTGTCGTGAACGGGGTACGTTGCGCGCGCCAAGGCGTTCGGCGACCAGGGCGATCTCGTTGTAGTAGATGTCCTGGGCCGCATCGCTCAGGTGCGGGTTGCGGTAGCGCAGGTGGGCGGCGAGGAAACTGCGCACTTCGGCGACGTGCACCCAGGTCAGCAGGTCCGGATCGCTGGCGGCGTAGGGCGTGCCGTCTGCTGCGTTGCCAACCACCTGCAGGTGAATGGTCTTGACCCGTTCGATCAGCCATTGCGCATCATGGGTCGAGCCGAAGGTAGTGCCGGAGATGAACTGGCTGGTGCGACGCAGGCGGCCGAGCATGTCCTCGCGGAAGTTGGAGTGGTCCCAGACCCCGGCCAGGGCCAGCGGGTGGAGGACCTGCAGGAGCAGGGCGCTGATGCCGCCGACCAGCATGCTGGGGAAGTCGCCATGCACCTGCCAGCACACGCTTTGCGGCCCGAACAGGCCGGGATCGCCCTTGGGATTTTCCAGGTCGAGCTGGCCGAGGGACAGCCCGGTGAGGCTCATGAGCTGGGTTTCGATGCGGCGGCGCAGGATTTCCATGTGTACCTTGGGTCCGGTGACTGGGACCGCAACGCAGCCCCAAAACAGCGGGTATATCAGGTATTCAGGCGCTTATCGATCAACCCTTGCACCACCGACGGATCCGCCAGGGTCGAGGTATCCCCCAGGCTATCCAGCTCATTGCAGGCGATCTTGCGCAGAATCCGCCGCATGATCTTGCCCGAACGGGTCTTGGGCAGCGCCGGCGCCCACTGGATCAGCTCCGGCTTGGCGAAGCTGCCGATCTCCTTGCTGACCAGCGCCAGCAGTTCCTTCTTGAGCGCCTCGTCCGGCTCGACACCTTTCATTGGCGTGACGAAGGCGTAGATGCCCTGGCCCTTGAGGTCATGGGGATAGCCCACCACCGCAGCCTCGGCGATGCTGTCGTGCAGCACCAGCGCGCTCTCCACTTCAGCGGTGCCGATGCGGTGCCCGGAGACGTTGATCACGTCATCGATGCGCCCGGTTATCCACAGGTCGCCCTGCTCGTCGCGGCGGGCGCCGTCGCCGGTGAAGTAGTAGCCGGGGAAGGGTTTGAAGTAGGTATCGACCATGCGCTGATGGTCGCCGTACACGCTGCGGATCTGTGCCGGCCAACTGGCCTTGATCGCCAGCAGCCCGGCACCGGGACCTTCGATCAGCTTGCCTTTTTCGTCCAGCAGCACCGGTTGCACGCCGAACATCGGCTGGGTCGCGCAGCCGGGCTTGATATGCCGGTTGCTGATCAGCGGGGTGAGCATGATGCCGCCGGTTTCGGTCTGCCACCAGGTATCGACGATCGGGCAGCGCTGCTCGCCGACCGCATTGAAGTACCACTCCCAGGCTTCCGGATTGATCGGCTCGCCGACGCTGCCGAGCAGGCGCAGGCTCTTGCGCGAGGTGCCTTGCAACGGCCCTTCGCCCTCGCGCATCAGGGCGCGCAGGGCGGTTGGGGCGGTGTAGAAGATGTTCACCTGGTGCTTGTCGACCACTTGCCAGAAACGCGAGGCGTCCGGGTAGTTCGGCACGCCTTCGTACATCAGGCTGGTGGCGCCGTTGGCCAGCGGACCGTAGACGATGTAGCTGTGCCCGGTGACCCAGCCGACATCGGCGCTGCACCAGAACACCTCGCCGTCGCGGTAATCGAACACCACCTTGAAGGTCAGGGTGGCCTGCAGCAGGTAGCCGGCGGTGCTATGCAGCACGCCCTTGGGTTTGCCGGTGCTGCCGGAGGTGTAGAGGATGAACAGCGGATCCTCGGCGTCCATCGGCTCGGGCGAACAGTCGTCGCCGGCCTGGGCCGTGGCCTCGTGGTACCAGAGGTCGCGGGACTCGCTCCAGTCCACGGTACCGCCGGTACGCCGCACTACCACCACGCTGGAGACATTCGGGCAACTGGCCAGGGCCTTGTCGACGTTCTGCTTGAGGGGGATGGTCTTGCCACCGCGCACGCCTTCGTCGGCGGTGATCACCGTGCGGCAATCGGCATCGAGGATACGGTCGCGCAGGGCATCCGGCGAGAAACCGCCGAAGACCACCGAGTGAATCGCGCCGATGCGGGTACACGCGAGCATGGCGAAGGCCGCTTCAGGGATCATCGGCATGTAGATGCACACCCGGTCGCCTTTCTTCACCCCGCGCTGTTTCAGCACGTTGGCCAGACGGCAGACCTGCTGGTGTACCTGGCGATAGGTGAGGGTGGTAGAGCGCGCAGGGTCGTCGCCCTCCCAGATGATCGCCGGCTGGTCACCGCGTTGTGCCAGGTGGCGGTCGAGGCAGTTGTAGCTGACGTTCAGTTTCGCGTTCTTGAACCAGATCGCCTTGCCGCTGCGGATATCGCAGTCCTGCACCACGCTCCACGGGCTGATCCAGTCCAGGCGGCGCGCCTGTTCGCTCCAGAATTGCTCGGGATGCTCGATGGATTGGCGGTAGAGGCGATCGTAGTCGCCCTGGCTCAGTTCGGCGGCACGGCTGACGGCATCGGCATGGGGAAAACGACTGATATCGAACATGGGCAAGACCTGTCCTGTTGTTATGGACGGCGTTACCTTCGTCGATGGCGCAAGGGAGCCTTTCGAAGGCAGCCGGGGTCAGGACAGTGTAGTCGCCGCCCCCGGCCATGTTCGGGGGCAGCGACCGGGGGTCAGCCGCGGTGACGGCCGCGGAAGTAGTTGATCAGACCCTGGGTCGAGGCATCCTCGGCCGGCTCTTCGATACCGCCGATCAGGCGCTGGTAGACGCCCTTGCCGAGCTCCTTGCCCAGCTCCACGCCCCACTGGTCGAAGGCGTTGATGCCCCAGATCACGCTCTGCACGAACACCTTGTGCTCGTACATCGCCACCAGCGCGCCGAGACGCCGCGGACTGATGCGCTCGACCACCAGGGTGTTGCTCGGACGGTTGCCCGGGATCACCTTGTGCGGCGCCAGCTTCTGCACGTCGGCCTCGCTCATGCCCTTGTCGCGCAACTCGGACTCGGCCTCGGCGCGGGTCTTGCCGAGCATCAGCGCCTGGCTCTGCGACAGGCAGTTGGCGTACAGCCACTGATGATGGTCGGCGACCGGGTTGAAGCTCACCACCGGGACGATGAAGTCGGCAGGAATCAGCTGGGTGCCCTGGTGCAGCAACTGGTGATAGGCGTGCTGGCCGTTGCAGCCGACGCCACCCCAGATCACCGGACCGGTGTCATGGTTGACCGGCGTGCCGTCCTGGCGCACGTGCTTGCCGTTGGACTCCATGTCCAGCTGCTGCAGGTGCTTGGTGATGTTACGCAGGTAGTGGTCGTAGGGCAGGATCGCGTGGCTCTGCGCGCCCCAGAAGTTGCCGTACCAGACGCCGAGCAGGGCCAGCAGCACCGGCATGTTCTGTTCGAACGGGGCGTTCTGGAAATGCTGGTCCATGGTGTAGGCACCGGACAGCAGTTCCTTGAAGTTGGCGGTACCGATGGCCAGGGCGATCGGCAGGCCGATGGCCGACCACAGCGAGTAGCGCCCGCCGACCCAGTCCCACATCGGGAAGATGTTCTCTTCGCGGATGCCAAAGGCAACGGCGGCGGCCTTGTTGCTGGAAACGGCGATGAAGTGGCGGTACAGCTCGGCTTCCGAGCCGCCCTGGGCCAGGTACCAGGCACGGGCGGCCTGGGCGTTTTTCAGGGTTTCCAGGGTGTTGAAGGATTTCGAGGAAACGATGAACAGGGTGGTTTCGGCGCGCAGCTTGGCCGACAGCTCATGGAATTCGCTGCCGTCGATATTCGCCAGGTAATGGCAGCGCACGCCGCGCTGGGCGTAGGGCAGCAGCGCTTCGGAGACCAGCTCGGGGCCGAGGAAGGAGCCGCCGATGCCGATGTTGACCACGTCGGTGATCGGCTTCTCGCTGTAGCCGCGCCACAGGCCGTCGTGGATCTTGCCGACCAGCTCGGTGACCTGGTTGAGCACCTTGTGCACCTCAGGCATCACGTTGACGCCGTTGACGCTGAGCTTGTCGCCCACCGGGCGGCGCAACGCGGTGTGCAGTGCCGGACGGCCTTCGGAGGCATTGAGGATCTCGCCGGCGAACAGGGCCTGGATGGCTTCCTGCAGGCCGACTTCATTGGCCAGGCCCACCAGCTTTTCGCGGGTCTCGGCGTTGATCAGGTTTTTCGAGTAGTCGAGGAACAGGCCGCAACTGCTCAGGGAAAACTGGTTGAAGCGCTGCGGGTCGGCATTGAATGCCTCGCGCATGCTGAAATCCTGCATGGCTTCGCGGTGTTGCTGGAGTGCCTGCCAGGCTGGCAGAGCGGTGACATCATGAGGAGTACGGTAATACGCCATCGCTGCAGGGTTCCTTGATTGCGTGAACTGCCTTTGGACACGGAGAACGTGTAGCCGTTACCGGCCCGTCGCGGATTATTTCGCGACAGGCCGGTAAAAGCCATTGAGATATGTCATTTCGCTACAACCCGCGTCCGGGCATCCTGGCCCGGAGCATTTCTCGAATTTAGTTGTCGTCGAGATTCAGGTGCAGGTTATCGATCAGCCGGGTCGGGCCGAGGTAGGCAGCGACCAGGATCACCAGATCACGGTCGGTATCGATGGCGGGGCGCAGGCTGAGGGCGTGGCGGACTTCCAGGTAGTCGGGCTTGAGGCCGGCGGCGATCAGAGTCTCCTGGCCTTCGGCGATCAGCGCCGGGAAGTCGCGGCGGCCCTGGCGGATGCCGGCGGCCAGTTGGCCCAGCGTGCGGTACACCACCGGCGCAGTGGCACGCTGCTCGGCGCTCAGGTAGCCATTGCGCGACGACAGTGCCAGGCCATCTTCGGCACGGACGGTCGGCTCGCCGATGATCTGGATCGGCATGTTCAGGTCGCGGACCATGGCGCGGATCACCGCCAGTTGCTGGAAGTCCTTCTGGCCGAACACGGCGAGATCCGGCTGGACCATGTTGAACAGCTTGCTGACCACGGTCGCAACGCCCTCGAAATGCCCGGGACGGCTGGCGCCGCAGAGGCCTTCGGAGAGTTGCGGGACGCTGACCCGGGTCTGCACGCCCATGCCGTCCGGGTACATCTCTTCCACGGTGGGGGCGAACAGCAGGTTGCAGCCGGCTTCGAGGAGTTTTTCCTGGTCGGCGGCGAGGGTCCGCGGGTACTTGTCGAGGTCTTCGCTGGGGCCGAACTGCAGCGGGTTGACGAAGATACTCGCCACCACGAAGTCGGCGCGCTGGGCGGCCTTGGTCACCAGCGCGGCGTGGCCGCTGTGCAGGTTGCCCATGGTCGGCACGAAGGCGATGCGCTTGCCTTCGCCTCGGGCGCGGGCGACGGCGGCGCGCAGTTCAAGGACGGTCTTGACGGTATTCATGCGCTGAACCCATGTTCGCTGCCGGGGAAGCTGACATCCTTGACCGCTTGTACGTAGGCCTGGAAGGCGCTCTGGATGTCCGGCTGGCCGGCCATGAAGTTCTTCACGAACTTCGGCGCGCGGCCGCTCAGGGACAGGCCGAGCATGTCGTGCATGACCAGCACCTGGCCGTCGGTGGCGCTGCCTGCGCCGATGCCGATCACCGGGATGCTCACCGCCTGGGTGATTTCCGCGGCCAGCTCGCTCGGCACGCATTCAAGCAGGAGCATGGCGGCACCGGCCTGTTCCAGGGCGATGGCGTCGGCGCGCATTTGCCGCGCCTGGTTTTCCTGACGACCCTGGACCTTGTAGCCACCGAGGATGTTGACCGCCTGTGGGGTCAGGCCGAGGTGCATGCACACCGGCACGCCACGGTCGGCCAGCTGGCGCACGGTATCGGCGAGCCAGGCGGCGCCTTCGAGCTTGACCATGTGCGCGCCGGCCTGCATCAGCTGGGCGCAGTTGGCGAAGGCTTGTTCGGGGGTGGCATAGGCCATGAACGGCAGGTCGGCGAGGATCAGCGCACCTTCGTTGCCGCGCTTGACGCTGGCCACGTGGTAGGCCATGTCGGCATTGGTCACCGGCAGGGTGCTGTCGTGGCCCTGCAGGACCATCCCCAGGGAGTCGCCAACCAGCAGGATCTCGACACCGGCACGGGCGGCGGCCTGGGCGAAGGTCGCGTCGTAGCAGGTCAGCATGGCGATTTTTTCACCCTTGGCCTTGAGGGCCTGGAGGGTGGTCAGGGTTACGTCTGGCATGAAAAGCAATCCTCGTTCAGGCGCTGTGAAAAACCACTGCGTACAACGCATGTATTCATCTTCTGGAACGGCACATCATCGATCGTGGTGTTTGGTTGGAGCTGTTCCAGGCCTAATTACGCCTTGTTTACGGCACGGGCGTGCCACGGGACGCCTATAGTCGTGAGCGCGAGGGGGGAAGTCAATTACCGTGTTACCGCATTGTTACGTCGGGGCTGTTACGGGCGTTACCGCTGGGGGAACGCCCGGCTACAGGCGCTCCAGACCGACGAACGGGCAGTTGGCCAGTAACTCTGCGAGGGGCCGTTGGTCTGCCAGACGGAAGTCTTCGGGCACCAGTTCGGCGAGGGGATAGAGCACGAAGGGGCGGGCGTGCATGTGGTAGTGCGGGACTTTCAGGCGCGGCTCGTCGATGACCTGGTCAGCGTAGAGCAGGATGTCCAGGTCGAGGGTGCGAGGGCCCCAGCGTTCCTTGCGTTCGCGGCCCTGGTCGGCCTCGATGCCTTGCAGGGCGTCGAGCAGGTCGATGGGGGCGAGGGCAGTGTCCAGCGCGGCCACGGCGTTGGTGTAGCGCGGCTGGCCGGGGGACAGCGAGTCACTGGCATAGAAGGACGAAACGCCGGCCAGGTGCGTCTCGGGCAACTGCGCCAGCGCGTCGAGCGCGCTGCGCAGTTGTTCCTGCGGGTTGGCCAGGTTGCTGCCGAGACCGATATAGACGCGTTGGGTCATTCGCCAGCGCCACCGTCGGCGCGCCGGCGTTTGCTCGGGCTGCGCTTGCGTTTGCGCGGGCCGGCAGTGCTGCCTTCGTCACGATTGCCGAGATCGCGGATCATGTCGCGGCGTTCGCTTTCGTTGCATTCCTGGTAGTCGGTCCACCACTGGCCGAGGTCATCGGTTTCCTCGCCGGCGCTTTCGCGCAGCAGGAGGAAGTCGTAACCGGCGCGGAAGCGCGGGTTGTCCAGCAGCAGGTCGGCGCGTTTGCCGCTACGGCGCGGCAGGCGCTCCTGCATGTCCCAGATCTCGCGGATCGGCAGGGTGAAGCGCTTGGGAATGGCGATGCGCTGGCACTGTTCGAAGATCAGCTCGTGGGCTGCCTCGTTCATTGCCGGGATCGGCGGCATGCCACGGCTCTGCAGGTACAGGGCGCGTGCCGGCAGGGCCGGCCAGAGCAGGGCGGCGAAGAGGAAGGCCGGAGTCACCGGCTTGCCCTGGCGGACCCGCAGGTCGGTGTTGATCAGCGCATTGCTGATCAAGGTATGGGTGTAGGTCGGCTGGTCTTCGAGGGCCTGGGCACTGGCCGGGAACAGCGGATCGAACAGTTGCAGGTCGACCAGCATCTCGAAGGTGTCGGCGGCATGGCCGGACAGGAACAGCTTCAGCGATTCCTCGAACAGGCGCGCCGCCGGGATCTCCCGCAGCATCGGCGCCAGTTCGCGGATCGGCAGCACGGTGTGCTTCTCGATGCCGAAGTTGAGCTTGGCGGCGAAACGCACTGCACGCAGCATGCGCACCGGGTCTTCCTGGTAACGCTGGGTCGGATCGCCGATCAGTCGGACCAGGCGGTTGCGCACGTCGTGCACGCCGTTGGCGTAGTCGAGGATGCGCTCGCTGACCGGATCGTAGTACAGCGCGTTGATGGTGAAATCGCGGCGTTGGGCGTCGTCTTCCAGAGTGCCGTAGACGTTGTCACGCAGGATGCGTCCGCTTTCGTTGCGGGACGACTGGTGACTGTTTTCTTCTTCGTCTGTCGGATGGTTGGCACGGAAGGTCGCGACTTCGATGATCTCGCGGCCGAAATGCACATGGACCAGCTTGAAGCGCCGGCCAATGATCCGCGCGTTGCGGAATTCGGCACGGATCTGCTCGGGCGTGGCGCTGGTGGCGACGTCGAAGTCCTTGGGCGTGATGCCCAGGAGCAGGTCGCGTACGCAACCACCCACCAGGTAGGCCTGGTAGCCGGCGCTTTGCAGGCGTTCGACGATGTTCACCGCGTGGCGGCTGAACTGGTGCCGTTGCAGCGAGTGCTGCGAATGGTTGATCACCTCGGGCGTGGTGCGAATGTGGTGCTGGACGCGCGCCGGGGGACGGAAAGACTGGAACAGCTTCTTCAGCATGGGATGCACTGTTTGAAGGAATTTTCGGCCAGAAACGAAGAATGGCCGCATGATGGGCACGGATTCTAGCATTTAGTCGGAAAAGGGTGTAGGCACCCGCGAAATGGGGTGAGACGACTGAGGAGGGGATTTCTGTGAGGCGGAAACTACAAGGGGAGCCGAAGCTCCCCAAGAAGTAGTTGCGTGCTCTTATTGTTTTTTTGGTCGGGCTTTTTGTTTTTGTTGAGTGCCCTGATCCACTAAACGCCCTGGGGCCTGTGGACTGTCTCCCTAATCGGGAGTACAAGAGCAAACGGATTGCTTTGGTCGCTGATGTTGCGATGATCTTCCGATCCAACCAGTTCAGGCTCTGCTTGAGTGCAGTTTTTGTTGTTCTCTGCCTGGTTGTGGGGCAAGCCCCAAACACAACTCCTCTCCAAAAGAATCAGTTAGCTGCGCCTCCGCCGTCTTGTTCTTATTGTGCGTGAGCCGATTCGTCTTATTTTTATTGTGTTTTGCAGTGCTTGTTATTGTTCTTGTACCGAACATATAGCAGGTGCCGTGCCAACTTTTGCAAAGCCCAGTAAAACAAGGGCTTAGCGCGATTCAGGGGTGATTTCGGGGCGAAAAAAAACCGGGGTTTCGTTACCGTTAACCCCGGTTTCTGTTACGACCTCGTCACGAGGTAACAGTTTTTGGCCGAAATGCGGTGTTACCCGAATGGGGGTGACACCATGTCGCAGGACTCGGCCCGCATCTGCGCTCAGCTCTCGCTGGTGGCCCCGCTTTTGCGCCGCGGGATACCCAGGCGCTGGCGACGCTCCCACAGGCACTTGCGGCTGACCCCGAGCTTGCGTGCCAGCTCGGTCTCGGTCATGTGGTCCTGATGCTCGAGGACGAAATGCTGGAAGTAGTCCTCCAGCGACAGATCCTCGGTGGGTTCGTGACTGGCGGCGTTGGCCTGGTTGGCGATTGCCGGCAGGTTGTCGAAGGTCTCGTCGTCTTCCAGGTCGCCCAGTTCGATGTCGATGCCCAGCAGGTCCGCGGAAATTTCCGGGCTCTCGCAGAGAATCACCGCACGCTCCACCGCGTTTTCCAGTTCACGCACGTTACCCGGCCAGGAATAGTGACGGATGGCCTGTTCGGCATCGTGGGCGAATTTCAGGTCGTTGCGTCCGATGCGGGCGGCCTGGCGAGCAAGGAAGGCGTTGGCGATCTCGTTGACGTCGGCGCCACGCTCGCGCAGGGCGGGCAGTTTCAGGGCGATGACGTGCAGGCGGTAATAAAGGTCTTCGCGGAACTGGCCGACCTTGGCCAGGTTCTTCAGGTCGCGGTGGGTCGCGGCGATCAGGCGCACATCGACCTTCTGCGACTGCACCGAACCGACCCGGCGGATCTCGCCTTCCTGGAGAACGCGCAGCAGGCGGGCCTGGGCCTCCAGAGGCAGCTCGCCAATTTCGTCGAGGAACAGCGTGCCACCGTCCGCAGCTTCGACCAGACCGGCGCGCCCGGCACTGGCGCCGGTGAAGGCGCCTTTCTCGTGACCGAACAGCTCGGACTCGATCAGGGTTTCCGGGATTGCCGCGCAGTTCACCGAGATCATCGGCGCCTTGGCCCGGCGCGAGAGGTTGTGCAGGGCGCGGGCCACCAGTTCTTTACCGGTGCCGGACTCACCCTGGATCAACACGTTGGAGTCGGTGGGCGCGACCTTGCGGATCTTGCTGTAGAGATCCTGCATGGGCGGGCAGGAGCCGATGATGCCGATCTCGCCGTTGGCATTGCCGGCGCTGGCAGCCTTGTCGCCGGCCGCTGCCTTGCCGTTGCTGCGCTCCACTGGCGCCGCCGGGGCGTTCTGCCGGTCGCGGAGGATACGCGCGACGGCCTGGAGCATTTCATCGTGGTCGAAGGGCTTGGCGATGTAGTCCACCGCGCCCATCTTCATCGAGTCCACCGCCGAGCGCAGGCTGGCATAGCTGGTCATGATCAGCACCGGCGTGCCCTGGCCCAGCTTGATCAGCTCGGTGCCGGGTGCGCCGGGCAGGCGCAGGTCGCTGACGATCAGGTCGAAGGTGGCGATGCTGAATCGCTCCTGGGCTTCCTGGACCGATCCGGCCTCGCTGACCTGGTACTGGTTACGCTCCAGCAGGCGGCGCAGGGCGGAACGGATGATGGTTTCGTCTTCGACGATCAGAATATGAGGCATTGATTCAATTCTCTCGACGGTCTCAGTTCACAGCGGACGTCGCTTCGACATGTCGTGGCAGGGTCACTCGGATCCGGGTGCCACGTTGGCTCTTGGTATCGGCCGGGCTGTCGATGGTGATCTGTCCATAATGCTCTTCCACGATGGAATAGACCAGAGCGAGGCCCAGGCCGGTTCCCTCGCCAGGATCCTTGGTGGTGAAGAAGGGTTCGAACAGGCGATCCATGATGTTTTTCGGGATACCGCTGCCTTCGTCCTCGACGATCAGGTCCACGGTATGTTCGCTGGCCTCGCTGCGTACCCGCACCGCCGCGCCGGCCGGGGAGGCGTCGCGGGCGTTGGAGAGCAGGTTGATCAGCACCTGGGCGAGGCGCTGCGGATCGCCCTCGACCCAATGTTCCGGGTCGCACAGGTTGAAGAACTGCACTTCGAAATTGCGTCTGTTCAGCGCCAGCAGGCCGATGGCGTCCTGCGCCACTTCGGCCAGGCATACCGGTTCGTCGCTGTGCTGGTGGCTGCCGGCGTGGGCGAAACTCATCAGCGACTGGACTATGCGCGAGATGCGCTTGGTCTGTTCGAGAATCTGGCTGCTCAGCTCGGTGATTTCGCCGTCGTCCTCGCGCTCTTCGCGCAGGTTCTGCGCCAGGCAGGCGATCCCTGTTACCGGGTTGCCGATCTCGTGGGCGACGCCAGCAGCCAGGCGCCCGATGCTGGCCAGACGCTCGGAATGCACCAGCTTGTCTTCGAGCATCTGGGTTTCCGTAAGGTCTTCCACCAGCAGCACCAGGCCGCTGTTACCGGGGGCCAGCGGCTCGTCGATGGCCGCCTTGTGCAGGTTCAGCCAGCGGGTCTGGCCGTCCAGGGCGAGGCGCTGCTTGTGCAAGTGCTCGTCGGGCACGTTGATGAAGCCCAGCAGCAGGCCGCGCCAGGGCTCGACGATGGTGCTGAGGCGCGAGCCGACCACGCGCTTGGCGGGAATCCCGGTCAGCTCTTCCATGGCCTTGTTCCACATGAGGATTTCCTGGTCCTTGGCCAGGGAACAGACGCCCATCGGCAGTTCCTGCAGGGTCTGCCGGTGATAGCGGCGCAGCGCATCGAGCTCGGCTGCCAGGCCAGTGAGGCGTGAGTGGTAGTCCTCGAGACGGCTTTCGATGAAGTGAATGTCTTCGGTGACGTAGTTCTCGCTGCCGGACTTGTAGGGCAGGAAAGTTTCCACCATGTCCTGTGCCACGCTCGGCCCCATCAGGCCGGACAGGTTGGCCTCGATGCGGTCGCGCAGGCGGCGCAGGGCATACGGGCGGCGTTCGTCGAACGGCAGGTAGAGATCGCGCAGTGCCTGTTCGACTTCCTTTTGCGCTGCCTTGGCCCCCAACGGCTTGGCCAGTTGCGTGGCGAACTCCTGTGGCGAGGCGGCATGCAGCTCGCGTCGTTGCGGGCGGCGGACATTGTCCACCGCACAGGCTTCGGCGGCGCCGACTTCCTCGGAGCTGGCGTTGGTGAACAGGGAAATCAGGGTGAACAGCAGCACGTTCGCCGCCAGCGAGGCGATGGCCGCCATGTGCCAGCTGGTGTCGTCGAGCACGTAGATCATGTTCAGCAACGGGATGTAGAAGCCCTGCAGGTTGCCGACCAGCGGCAGCAGCATGGTCACCATCCACACGGTGATCCCGGCAAGCAGGCCGGCGATGAAGCCGCGGCGGTTGGCGGTCGGCCAGTACAGCACCGAAAGCACGCCGGGCAGGAACTGCAAGGTGGCGACGAAGGCGACGATGCCGAGGTTGGCCAGGTCCTGTTGCGCACCGAGCAGCAGGTAGAAGCCGAAACCGGCGGCGATGATGGCGACGATCAGCGCGCGGCGGGTCCACTTCAGCCAGCGGTAGATATTGCCTTCGGCCGGTGGCTGGTACAGCGGCAGCACCAGGTGGTTGAGGGCCATGCCCGACAGCGCCAGGGTAGTGACGATGATCAGCCCGCTGGAGGCCGATAACCCGCCGATATAGGCGAGCAGGGCCAGGGACTGGTTGTTGGCGGCGATGCCCAGGCCGAGGGTGAAGTATTCCGGGTTGGTGCTGGCGCCGAGCTTCAGGCCGGCCCACAGGATCAGCGGCACCGCCAGGCTCATCAGCAGCAGGAACAGCGGCAGGCCCCAGCTGGCGCTGACCAGCGAGCGCGGGTTGAGGTTTTCGGTAAAGGCCATGTGATACATGTGCGGCATGACGATGGCCGAGGCGAAGAACACCAGCAGCAGGGTGCGCCATGGACCTTCCTGCAACGGCGTGTGCAGGGCGGCGAGGGCGGTCTGGTTCTGCAGCAGCCAGACCTCCAGCTGATGCGGACCGCCGAACACGCCGTACAGCGCATACAGACCGATCCCGCCGAGGGCGAGGAGTTTGACCACCGACTCGAAGGCGATGGCGAAGACCAGGCCCTCGTGCTTCTCGCGGGTGGCGATGTGCCGCGAGCCGAAGAAGATGGTGAACAGCGTGATCATCGCGCAGAAGGCCAGGGCCACGCGGCTCTTCACCGGCTCGCCGGTGAGGATGCTGATGGAGTCGGCCACCGCCTGGATCTGCAGGGCCAGCAGCGGCAGCACGCCGATCAGCATGAACACCGTGGTCAGCGCGCCGGCCCAGGTACTGCGAAAGCGGAAGGCGATCAGATCGGCCAGGGACGAGAGCTGGTAGGTGCGGGTGATCTTGAGGATCGGGTAGAGCAGCACCGGCGCTAGCAGGAAAGCCCCGGAAACCCCGAGGTAACAGGCGAGGAAGCCGTAGCCATATTGGTAGGCGAGGCCGACCGTACCGTAGAAGGCCCAGGCGCTGGCATAGACGCCGAGGGACAGGGTGTAGGTCAGGGGATGACGGATGATCGCCCGGGGGATCATGCCGCGTTCGCTGATCCAGGCCACGCCGAACAGCACCAGCAGGTAGGCGGCACTGATCAGGATCATCTGGGTCAGGCTAAAGCTCATCGGCATCACGTTGGCTCTGCAGGATAAAGGTCACGACGATCAGGATCAGCCAGAGCAGGTAAGGGCGATACCAGGCACCGGTCGGCTCGATCCACCAGTCCATGATGGCCGGGGAAAACAGGTAGATCCCCACGACCAGAAGCAGGACCAAACGATAGATGTACATGCTGGCCTCGATGGAATTCCGCGCTGCGAACTGGATTTATTATTGGCGCAAAACGCGGGTGATGGTAACGGAAGGGCGGGCGCCTGCAAACGGGCAGGCGAATATGACCCAAGAGGTTGAATCTATTGGCCTTTCTTTTTTCCGGCAAGCACTCAGCGCAGCTCCGCCTCGGGGAGGGTCAGGCTGCGCGGAATCGCTTGCGCATCCCAGTGCCGGGCCGCGTGGGTCAGCAGTTCGGCGGGAAGGGCTTCGCCCATGGCGGGATCGGTGGCCTGTCCCAGGGCGCGCAGGGCCCTCAGCAGCAAGGGCGTGGCCTGCTCTGCCGGTAGCGGCGCCGAGCGGTAGGACTTGCCCAGCTTGTGGCCGTCCGGCTGGATGATCAGCGGGACATGCAGGTAGCGCGGTTGCGACAGCCCCAGCAGCTCCTGGAGATACAGTTGGCGCGGCGTGTTATCCAGCAGATCGGCGCCACGCACGATATCGGTCACTCCCTGCCAGGCATCGTCGAGTACCACCGCCAGTTGGTAGGCGTACAGGCCATCGCGGCGCTGGATGACGAAGTCGCCGACTTCCTTGCCCAGATGTTGCTGAAAATGCCCCTGGACCCGGTCGGTGAAGCTGTAGGTCAGTTCCGGCACGCGGATACGAATGGCGGCGTCTTCCCGCTCATGGCCGAGGTTGCGGCACAGTCCCGGATAGATGCCGTTGCAGCCCTCCAGTTGCTTGCGCGAACAGGTGCAGGCATAAGCCAGGCCCTGGCGGAACAGGCGCTCGATTACTTCGGCATAGGCTTCGTGGCGGTCATGCTGGTAGACCACCTCGCCGTCCCATTCCAGGCCGTAGCTTTCCAGGGTCTTGAGAATCGCGGCCTGGGCGCCGGGGGCTTCTCGCGGCGGGTCGATATCTTCCATGCGCAGCAGCCACTGGCCGCCGACCGCACGGGCATCAAGCCAGGAGGCGAGGGCCGCGACCAGCGAGCCGAAGTGCAGGAAACCACTGGGGGTAGGGGCGAAACGCCCAATGTAGCGGGAGTCGGTCATGGTCTGGGCAGGCTGTATAAATGAAACGGGGCGCATGATGCGCCCCGTTCTGTCGGAGTGAGGGATCAGCCTTTGCCGATCGTCTTTTCCTTCTTCTCCGCGAGTTCCTTGCAGTCGAAGCACAGGTCCGCAGTCGGACGGGCTTCCAGGCGACGCAGGCCGATCTCGATACCGCACTGCTCGCACCAGCCGTACTCGTTGTCCTGGATCTTCTGCACGGTCTTGTCGATCTTCTTGATCAACTTGCGCTCGCGGTCGCGGTTACGCAATTCCAGGGCGAACTCTTCTTCCTGGCTGGCACGGTCGGCCGGGTCGGGGAAGTTGGCGGCTTCATCCTTCATGTGGTCCACGGTGCGATCCACACTCTGCATCAGATCCTGTTTCCAGGCATTCAGCAGTTTGGTGAAGTGCTTCTTCATGGGCTCGCCCATGTACTCCTCACCTTTGGTCTCCACATAGGCATCGACACCGTACATGGAATGACCGGCTTTTTGCTTTTCTACGGTGGACATGAATAGACCGCCTCTCACTCATCTGATCCAATGCGCAGGCATGTTTCCATATCCGGCGACCGCCGGCCCTGCGACTGCGAGCCGCCGAACTTACCAGATAGGATCGGGGTGCGCTACTCCCGGTTATCTCCGGTAGGACAGCGGGGTTTACCCATACGTTCGCCGCAGTGCGCGGTTAGAATCATCAGTCTAGTCCCGATTGAGAGAAGGCCAATGGCTCAGCCCTACAGTGCGCGCAGTCGCGCCATCGAACCCTTTCACGTGATGGCGCTGCTGGCGCGGGCCAACGAATTGCAGGCCGCCGGCAACGACGTCATTCACCTGGAGATCGGCGAGCCGGACTTCACCACCGCCGCGCCCATCGTCGAAGCCGGCCAGGCCGCGCTGGCCGCCGGACATACCCGCTACACCGCAGCCCGCGGGCTGCCGGCGTTGCGCGAGGCGATCGCCGGCTTCTACGGGCAGCGCTACGGGCTGAACATCGACCCGCAGCGCATCCTCATTACTCCCGGTGGTTCCGGTGCGCTGCTGCTGGCCAGCAGTCTGCTGGTGGACCCGGGCAAGCACTGGCTGCTGGCCGACCCGGGCTACCCATGCAATCGGCATTTCCTGCGGCTGGTGGAAGGCGGAGCGCAATTGGTGCCGGTGGGGCCGGAGGTCAACTACCAGCTCAACGCCGACCTGGTGGAGCGCTATTGGGACCACGATACCGTCGGTGCCCTGGTCGCTTCGCCGGCCAACCCGACCGGTACCGTGCTCGATCGCGACGCGCTGGCCGGGCTGTCCCGGGCAACCCGTGCGCACAACGGCCACCTGGTGGTGGACGAGATCTACCACGGGCTGACCTACGGCATGGATGCGCCAAGCGCCCTGGAAGTCGACGACCAGGCGTTCATCCTGAATAGTTTCTCAAAATATTTCGGCATGACCGGCTGGCGCCTGGGTTGGCTGGTAGCGCCACCGGCGGCGATTCCCGAGTTGGAGAAGCTGGCGCAGAACCTCTATATCAGTGCACCGAGCATGGCTCAGCACGCTGCGCTGGCCTGTTTCGACCCGCGCACCATCGAAATCCTCGAAGAGCGCCGCGCCGAATTTGCCCGTCGCCGCGATTTCCTCCTGCCGGCCCTGCGTGAGCTGGGCTTCGCTATCAGCGTGGAGCCCCAGGGCGCCTTCTACCTTTACGCCGATATCAGCAAGTTCGGCGGCGACGCTTTCGCCTTCTGCCGACACTTCCTCGAAACCGAACACATTGCCTTTACCCCGGGCATCGATTTCGGCCGGCACCAGGCCAGCCATCACGTGCGTTTCGCCTACACCCAGAGCCTGCCGCGCCTGCACGAGGCCGTGGAGCGGATCGCCCGGGGCCTGCGGAGCTGGCAAGGCTGATGGAATTTACCCCGTTGCTCGAAGAAGCTCGTCTGCTGAAACGCTACAAGCGCTTCCTCGCTGATATTGAATTGCCCAGCGGCGAGCAGATGACCATCCACTGCCCGAACACCGGGTCGATGCTCAATTGCATGAAGGAGGGCGGGCAGGTCTGGTTCAGTCGCTCCGGCGATCCCAAGCGCAAGCTGCCCGGCACCTGGGAGATCAGTGAAACTCCGCAAGGGCGCCTGGCTTGCGTGAACACCGGGCGGGCCAATGCCATTGTCGAGGAAGCGCTGCGAGCTGGCGTGATCAGCGAACTGGCCGGTTTCACCTCGCTACGCCGCGAGGTGCCCTATGGCGAGGAAAAAAGCCGCATCGACTTCCAGCTGACCTACGACACCGGGCTGGCCTACGTTGAAGTGAAAAGCGTGACCCTCGGTTTTGACGGTGATACCACGGCGGCCTTTCCCGACGCGGTGACCCAGCGCGGTGCCAAGCACCTGCGCGAGCTGTCTGCGCTGGCCCGCCAGGGTGTCCGTGCGGTGCAGCTCTATTGTGTGAACCTGACCGGCATCGAAGCGGTACGTCCGGCCGAGGAGATCGATCCGGGCTATGCCACGGCCTTGCGCGCTGCGGTGCTCGACGGTGTCGAGGTGCTGGCCTACGGTGTAACGCTGGATAACCACCAGGTACGCATCGACCGGCGGCTGCCGGTGCTGCTCAATCCCTGAGCCAGATGCCCTGGCTGTCTTCGTGGCAGTCCAGGGCTTCGAGAAGCTCGCCCTCGCAAGGCCCGGCCACGCATTCACCGCTCTCGACAAGGAATAGCGCGCCATGGTGGGCGCAGGCGATCAGGCTGGCGCTGCTGTCGAGAAAATCGTCCGGCTGCCAGTTCAGCGGGATGCCACGATGGGGGCAGCGGTTGCGGTACAGATGGACCCGACCCTGGTGGCGGACGCCCAGCAGCTCCATGCCGGCGTGGCTGAATCCACGGCTCTGGCCTTCGCCCAGTTCGCTGGACGCGCAGAGAAGATGCATGGGGGAGGCTCCGTGACGAATGCAGGCAGCTTGACGCTTAAATGCAAATAATTATCAAATTGCGAGCCCAGAGGGCGTCGGGCGCCTTTATACCTTGTCCGTCGCCTACCTCATACCTTCATGCACAGGAAGCTCCACCATGCGCCGATATGCCAGCCTGATCGCCCTTTGTATCGGGCTTGTGTTCAACCCGGCGCAGGCCGAGCAACTGCCGCAGCGCTGGGTCAGTGCCGGTGGTGCGCTCAGCGAATGGATCGTCGAGCTGGGGGCGGAATCCCGTTTGGTGGGGGTCGATACCACCAGCCAGCACCCGCAATCCCTGAAGGCTTTGCCGAGTATCGGTTACCAGCGCCAGTTGTCCGCCGAGGGTGTGTTGAGCCTGCGTCCGGACGTGCTCGTGGGAACCGAGGAAATGGGGCCGCCACCGGTGCTGGCGCAGATCCGCGGGGCCAAGGTGCGTGTCGAGCTGTTTTCCAGCCAGGCCGACCTGGAGGCCGTGCATGGCAACCTCAAGCACCTGGGCGAGTTGCTGGGCAAGCCAGAGCAGGCCGAACAGCGCTTTGTCGACTATCGCCAGCAGCTTGATGCCCTGAAGGCGAAGGTCAAGGCGGTCCAGGCCAGCGCAGGTGCGCCGGGGGTGATCCTGCTGGTCGGCCATGCGGGGGCCAAGCCGATGATCGCCGGCAAGGGCACCGCTGGCGACTGGCTGATCGAGCAGGCCGGCGGGCGCAATCTGGCGACCAACGACGGTTACAAGAATTTCTCTACGGAAACCCTGGCGGCCTTGAATCCCGAGGTGGTGGTGGTTTCCGACCGCGCCCTGACCGGCGACGCTGCGCTGCAAGCGCTGATCAAGGAAAACCCGGCGCTGGCCGCTTCCCGTGCGGTGCGCGAGAAACGCCTGATCGATCTTGACCCGACCCTGCTGGTCGGCGGTCTCGGCCCGCGTCTGCCGGCCAGTCTGCAAGCGCTGGCGCAGGCCTTCTACCCGGCGGCCAAGGCGCAACTGGCGCCATGACCCGACTGGTCAGCCCGCGCACCCTGTTCATCGCCCTCGGACTGCTCTGCCTGCTGGCGGTCTGGTTGTCGCTGGCACTCGGTCCGGTCAGCCTGCCATTGATCGATACCCTGCGCGTCGGCTTGCGCCTGCTCGGACTGCCGGTCAACGGCGATGGTCTGGAGCAGGCAGAACTGATCCTCGGGCAGATTCGTTTGCCGCGTACCTTGCTCGGCCTGGCGGTAGGGGCAGTACTGGCCTTGGCCGGGGTGGCGATGCAGGGACTGTTCCGCAACCCTCTGGCGG
Organism: Pseudomonas sp. FG98; assembly: GCF_057808595.1. Lineage (NCBI taxonomy): Bacteria > Pseudomonadati > Pseudomonadota > Gammaproteobacteria > Pseudomonadales > Pseudomonadaceae > Pseudomonas > Pseudomonas sp. FG98. Next base: position 77,716 of record NZ_JBMDIJ010000019.1, read on the forward strand.
ATCCGGGGCTGGTGGGGGTGTCCAGTGGTGCGGCGCTTGGCGCGGCGATTGCCATTGTCGGCAGCACCTGGGTAGGCGGCGTGCCGGAGGTGTTCGCGCCTTATTTGCTGTCGCTGTGTGCTTTTCTCGGTGGCCTGGGGGTGACCGCGCTGGTCTACCGGCTTGGTAGCAAGGAGGGGCAGACCAGCGTCGCCACCATGCTGCTGGCGGGCATCGCCCTGACCGCACTGGCCAGTTCGGCGGTCGGTCTGTTCACTTACCTGGCGGACGATGCCACCCTGCGTACCCTTACTTTCTGGAACCTCGGCAGCCTCAATGGCGCCAGCTACCAGCGGTTGTGGCCACTGGTGCTGGTGGCGACCGGCGTGGCCCTCTGGCTACCGCGTCGGGCCGAGGCGCTGAACGCCTTGCTGCTCGGCGAGTCCGAGGCGCGGCACCTGGGCTTCGAGGTGGAAAAACTCAAGCGCGAGCTGGTGTTCTGCACCGCCCTGGGGGTAGGTGCGGCGGTGGCGGCGGCGGGGTTGATCGGCTTTATCGGCCTGGTGGTTCCGCATCTCGTGCGCCTGTTGGCGGGGCCTGATCACCGCGTGCTGCTGCCGGCATCCTTGCTGGCTGGTGCTTCGCTGCTGCTGTTCGCTGATCTGATCGCGCGCCTGGCATTGGCGCCGGCGGAGTTGCCGATCGGTATCGTTACTGCCTTCATCGGTGCGCCGTTCTTTCTCTATCTGCTGTTGCGGGGGCGTGCCTGATGCTTCAGGTGAGTGATCTGCAGGTCATTCGCGGGCACAAGACCGTGCTCGATGGCGTCAGCCTCGATGTGGCCCCGGGGCAAGTGCTGGGTGTGCTTGGCCCCAATGGAGCCGGCAAGAGTACCTTGCTCGGTGCGCTGTGCGGGGAGTTGTCAGCCCATCGTGGCCGGGTTCTGCTGCATGAGCGGCCGTTGGCCGATTGGCCGGGACAGGAGCGGGCCCAGCGCCTGGCGGTATTGCCACAGGCGTCGAGCCTTGGCTTTGCTTTCCGGGTCGAGGAAGTGGTGGGCATGGGGCGGTTGCCTCATCGCACCGGGCAGGTTCGTGATCGGGAGATCGTTACCGCGGCGCTTCAGGCCGCCGATGCGCTGCACCTCGCCGAGCGCAGCTACCTGGCGCTGTCTGGCGGTGAACGCCAGCGCGTGCACCTGGCGCGGGTCCTGGCGCAGCTCTGGCCGGGCGAGGCTGGGCGGACACTGCTGCTCGACGAACCGACGTCCGCGCTTGATCCTCTGCATCAACACACTACGCTCCAGGCGGTACGTGGCTTTGCCGACCGTGGTGCTGCCGTGCTGGTGATCCTGCACGATCTGAACCTGGCGGCACGCTATTGTGATCGCATTCTGCTGCTGGAAAACGGCCGGCCCTATGCTTTCGACACCCCCGAGCAGGTATTGCAACCGGGTGCGCTGAAGGCGGTGTTCGGTCTCGATGTATTGGTCCAGCGTCATCCTGAGCGGGGGCATCCGCTCATCATTGCCCGATAGGAGTTGTGCATGCCCAGGCCCCAAACGTTCGCCATCGTGTTGTTGCTGGCCTGGGGGCTGGCGGGATGTCAGTCCAGCGCGCCATCGTCATCCCTGCCGTTGCCGCCGCTTCCGGCCTGGCAAAGCCCGGAAGGGCGCGAGCATGCCGACCTGGGGCAGATTCGCGAGACCGCCACTGGCCAGTTGCTGACTGCGGAGCAACTGGTTCAGCGCCTGGCATCTGTACCGCGGGTGCTGGTCGGCGAGCAGCACGACAACCCCGATCACCATGCCCTGCAGCATTGGCTGCTGCAGGCGCTGAACCAGCAGCGGCCACAGGGCAGCCTGCTCCTGGAAATGCTTGAGCCGGTGCAGCAGGTCAAGGTCGACCTGGTTCGCCAGCAACAGCCTTTGCCGACCGACCTGGCCAGTGCCATTGACTGGCGCCAGGGCTGGGACTGGAAATTCTATGCGCCGATCGTTCGTCAGGCCTTTGCCGATGGCTACCCGGTTCTGGCTGCCAATCTCGACCGTGGGGAAATGGCGACCATCTATCGCAATCCGCCGCCACTCGCTGGGCCACGTTCCACGACTCCTGCGGTCCGCGAGGTGTTGATGGACGAGGTGCGCGCCGGTCACTGCGGCATGCTCCCGGAAAACCAACTGCCTGCGATGCTCGCCGTGCAGCAGCAGCGCGACCGGCGTATGGCCGAACGCCTGCTGGCTGCGCCGGCCCCGACGTTGCTTCTGGCGGGTGGCTATCACGTGCGCAAGGACGTAGGTGCTCCGCTGCACCTGGCTGACCTGGGGGCAGAGCAGGGCAGCCTGGTGTTGATGCTGGCCCAGGTGGGTGACGAAGTGAGCGCGCAGATGGCTGATTACGTCTGGTACACCGCCGCCTTGCCGAAGAAGGACTACTGCGCTGATCTCCGATGAGCAAATCGCGGGCAAAAAAAGACCCGGCAAAGTGCCGGGTCAATAACCGTGATTAGCCTGATGAGGAGATAATCTGAGAGTCCGAACCAAGGGCTTTCAGCTTATCCAACCAGTCTCGCGACCAGTTGTGATAATCATAACGATTCTCATTTCGAAGTCAACGGGCTAATTCATAAAATCTCAATTTTTTTTCCGCAGGCTCGTTGCATCGAGTTGCTGGTTCAGCGCTTCCTTGCGTTCGGCGGGAATATCGTTCCAGTGCACATCCAACAGCGCGCCTTCTATGGCGTACAGCAGCACCTTCGATGCCCGGAATCCCCGTGTGCGTACCGCCCGATAGGCATCCACCGCGCCCAGGCGGCGGAGGTCCGATGCGCTGTGGATGCCTACTGCGTGCAGCCACTGCGCCGAGGTCTTGCCAAGATTCTTCAGGTGCTGGAGTTCATCGTTCATCAAGCCTCCTTGCGCCGGCTGAACGGGTCTTGTGGAGGAAGTCGTGGAATATCAATCAGGAGTGTAGCGGCACTTGGCAATAACGCGGCTAATTGCCAGTGCCGCCGGGAAGGCCGTGATCCGCCGGCGGACAAGGCATGTCGAGGCGCCGGCTTTAGCGCGTGTGATAGCGCAGCCGAGTGCCGAACTTGACCGACATGAGGATTTCGTCGGCACTCAGTTCACGGGGGAAGTAGGTTCCGGAGATTTGCGCATGGGCCAGGCTGGCACCTTCGAGTGGCACATTCTGCAGGTCCAGCCCGCGCAGGTCGGAGGCGCGGAAATAGGCGTCGCGGAAGTCGATGCCGGTGGTGTCGAGGTCACGCAGGTCGAGGCCGCGGAAGTCACCACCGCGAAAGTCGATGCTGGCGTCCTTGGGCTTTTCGCGGTTGAACCCCGCGATGTCCTCGTTGTGAATCAATGCATACAGCGAACTGTCCAGTAGCCGTGGCTGATTCATGGTGAGCGCCTCGTAGTTGGTCGCCGGGGGAGGCGACCAGATACTGGCATTATAGTGTCACTTGCTCCGGAGGCCGCAGAGCAGAGGCGTGAAGTGTGGACTGCTTCACGCCTGCTATGGGTTACAGGCCTGGCAGGCGCTGGCGGATCTGCTCGATCAGGGTGTCGAGGCTGGTGCTTTCGTTGGTTTCCACGCGTTTGCTTTGCAACAGTTCGTCGGCGCTGAGTGCATCACGGCTGGCCTGTTGGGCTGCAATGACTTCCAGGGTGGCATCGGAAGGATCGTTCTGTTCCGCCTGGCGCTGAGCCAGCCAACTGGCGATCACCGCCTCGGGCGCGTTGCAGTCGAGGATCAGGAAGGGCACGCCGGTTTCGCTGGCGATGTCGGCGGCGGCCTGGCGCTGCGCTTGTTTCAGGTAGGTGGCGTCGATTACCACCGGGAAGCCTGCGCGCAGGATTATTGCGGCCAGTTGGTGCAGACGCTCGTAGGTGGCCTGGCTGGCGTCGCTGCTATAGATGCCGGCTTGCAACCCCCCTTGCGCTGCGACTTGCTGCTCTCCGAACAGGCGCTTGCGCTCCACGTCCGAGCGCAGGCGGATGGCGCCGAGAGATTCGACCAGGCGCATGGCCACATGGCTCTTGCCCACGGCTGAAACACCATGGGTAATCGCCAGCAGGCGCGAAGGAATGGCGCTGTAGCTTTCTGCCAGGTTGGCGTAGTTGCGGTACTGGCGCAGGGTTGTGGCGCGCTGTACGCCGTCGGCATCGGCTGGCAGGCTGAACAGAGCGACCTTGGCGCGCACCAATGCACGGTAGGCTTTGTAGAAATTGAGCAGTTCCAGCCCGGCATAGTCGCCGGTCAGCTCCAGGTACTGGCTGACGAAACGGCGAGCCAGGCACTTCAGGCCGCGGTCTTCGAGGTCCATGGCGAGGAATGCGGTGTCGGCGTAAACGTCGGTCAGGCGGAACGGCTCATTGAATTCGATGCAGTCGAAGATCACCACTTTGCCGTCGATCACGGTGGCGTTGCCCAGGTGGATATCACCATGGCATTCACGAATGAAGCCCTGCGCCTTGCGCGACTCCAGCAGCGGGTGGAGGCGGTCGAAGCTGCTGCGGGCCCAGGCTTGCAGGGCGTCGAGTTGCTGCAGGTCGGCCTTGTCGCTGAGGAATGGACGGATCTGCTCGAAGTTCTGTTCAACCGGAGCCATCACGCTTTCCGGGGTGCCCAGCGGGTGCTCGACGGCAACCCGTGGTGCTTGCAGATGGAATTCGGCGATCTGCCGGGCCATCTGGTCGATGTGGGCGGCGGTCAGTTCGCCATTGGCCTGCAGGGTGCTGAGCATCTGCTCCTGGGGGAACTGGCGCATTTTCAGGGCGAATTCGATTGGCTCGCCTTCTCCCCCGAATCGTGGGGTTTCTGCGCTGCCGGTGATCGGCAGGACGTCCAGGTACAGGCCTTCGGTAAGGCGCTTGTTCAGGCGCAGTTCTTCGTTACAAAAGTGTTCACGAGCGGACAGTTCGGTGAAGTCGAGGAAGCCGAAATTCATCGGTTTCTTGACCTTGTAGGCGTAGTCGCCAGTGAGCACGACCCAGGAAATATGCGTCTCGATAACCCGGAAATCCTTTACGGGATGCGGGTACAGGGCGGGGTTCTGCAGGGCTGCGATCAAGGCTTGGCTCACGGGCGATCCTTCCGGGGCAAATGGGATTCTAATCGGCCATTATGGCGGCAAGCATGCCGTCTGGAAACCGCCGGAGGGCGTCTGTCGATGAACGATAAAGTGCGTATAATCCGCGCCCATGACACGTACCCGATCTTCCCGTACCCCTAAAAAACAAGCGTCCGGCCGCTCTCGCGCCTGGCTCGGCTGGCTCATCAAGCTCAGCCTGGTCGGCCTGGTAGTGCTGGCCGGTTTTGCCGTCTATCTCGATGCCGTTGTCCAGGAGAAATTCTCCGGCAAGCGCTGGACCATTCCGGCCAAGGTGTATGCCAGGCCACTGGAATTGTTCGTTGGCCAGAAGCTGAGCAAGGACGATTTCCTTGTCGAGCTCGATGCCCTTGGCTATCGCCGCGAAAGTGCGGTCAACGGCCCGGGTGCAGCGTCGGTGAATGGCAACACCGTCGACCTGAACACTCGCGGCTTCCAGTTCTATGAAGGCATGGAGTCGGCGCAGAAGGTCCGGGTGCGCTTCTCCGGTGACTACGTGGCCGGTCTCAGTTCGGCCAATGACGCCAAGCTGGCGGTGGTGCGCCTGGAGCCGCTGCTGATCGGCGGCCTGTATCCGAAGAATCTCGAAGACCGCATCCTGATCAAGCTCGATCAGGTACCGCCCTACCTGCTGGAAACCCTGGTGGCGGTGGAGGACCGGGACTTCTACCACCACTTCGGCGTATCGCCCAAGTCCATTGCCCGCGCGGTCTGGGTCAATACCTCGTCCGGCGCCATGCGCCAGGGTGGCAGTACCCTGACCCAGCAGTTGGTGAAGAACTTCTTCCTGACCAACGAGCGCAGCCTCAGCCGCAAGCTCACCGAAGCCATGATGGCGGTGCTGCTTGAAATGCATTACGACAAGCAGGAAATCCTCGAGGCCTACCTCAACGAAGTCTTCATCGGCCAGGACGGTCAGCGCGCGGTGCATGGCTTCGGCCTGGCCAGCCAGTTCTTCTTCAGCCAGCCGCTGTCGGAGCTGAAACTTCATCAGGTGGCCTTGCTGGTCGGTATGGTCAAGGGGCCGTCCTACTACAACCCGCGGCGTTATCCGGAGCGTGCCCTGCAACGCCGCAACCTGGTCCTCGACCTGTTGGCGGAGCAAGGTGTCGCTACACCGGAGGCCATCGAGGCGGCGAAGAAAATGCCGCTGGGCGTGACCAAGCGCGGCAGTCTGGCCGACAGCTCCTTCCCGGGCTTCCTCGATCTGGTCAAACGCCAGCTGCGCCAGGACTATCGCGACGAAGACTTGACCGAAGAAGGCCTGCGCATCTTCACCAGCTTCGACCCGATCCTGCAGATGAAAGCCGAGTCGTCGATGGCCGACACCTTCAAGCGCCTGGCCGGGCGCAAGGGTGCCGACGAAGTCGAGGCGGCGATGGTGGTAACCAACCCGGAAACCGGCGAGGTCCAGGCCCTGATCGGTAGCCGCCAGGCCGGGTTTGCCGGCTTCAACCGGGCAATCGATGCGGTGCGGCCGATCGGCTCGTTGGTCAAGCCTGCGGTCTACCTGACTGCGCTGGAGAAACCGAGCCAATACACCCTGACCAGTTGGGTCCAGGACGAGCCGTTCTCGGTCAAGGGCGCCGATGGCCAGGTCTGGAAACCGCAGAACTACGATCGTCGGGCCCACGGCACCATCTATCTGTACCAGGGCCTGGCCAACTCCTACAACTTGTCGACGGCCAAGCTGGGCCTGGAACTGGGCGTGCCGAACGTGCTCAAAACCATTGGGCGACTGGGTGTCGAGGTCGACTGGCCGGCATTCCCGTCCATGCTCCTCGGCGCTGGAGGCATGTCGCCGATGCAGGTGGCGACCATGTACCAGACCCTTGCCAACGGTGGCTTCAATACGCCGATGCGCGGCATCCGTAGCGTGCTGACCGCCGAAGGCGAGCCGCTCAAGCGTTATCCGTTCCAGATCCAGCAGCGTTTCGATCCGGGCTCCATCTACCTGGTGCAGAACGCCATGCAGCGGGTGATGCGCGAGGGTACCGGGCGCTCGGTCTACAGCGTGTTGCCGAGCTCGCTGAACCTGGCGGGCAAGACCGGTACCAGTAACGACTCCCGTGACAGCTGGTTCGCCGGCTTCAGCCAGGACTTGCTGGCGGTGGTCTGGCTCGGTCGCGACGACAACGGCAAGACGCCGTTTACCGGTGCAACCGGTGCCTTGCAGGTATGGACCAGCTTCATGCGCAAGGCCGATCCGCTGCCGCTGGACATGCCGCAGCCGGACAACGTTGTTCAGGCCTGGGTCGATCCACATACCGGCCAGGGCTCCGATGCGAGCTGCCCCGGAGCGGTACAGATGCCTTATATTCGCGGAAGCGAGCCGGCCGCTGGCACGGCCTGCGGCGGTGAACAGAACCCTGCCGAGTCGGTCATGGACTGGGTCAAGGGCTGGATGAATTGATCGGCGATAGCCAAGAGGATGTGACGTGAATAAATGGTGGTTTCCTGCCCTGACGGCGCTGGCATTGCTCAACGGTTGCGCCACCGTGCAGCGCGGTTCGATCCCGGTGGTGGATTCGGGCACCCGGGTTTCCAACAGTGAGCGGGTCCAGGCCAGTCGTGGCAACACTGCGCAGGTGCGTAGTGGCACTAGCCAGAACCAGTCGCTCCCGCAGGACAGTGGTGTGACCGTGATGATCCCGCAAGGCAGCGGTGCGGCACCGATCCAGACCTTCCCGGCGTCTACTGCGCCGTCGGGGATCAGCACCGGGCCGATCGTTCCAGGCCCCACCACTTCGCAGCCGTTCACACCGCAGGGCAGCACTGGCGGTTACACGGTGCCGTCCGCCCCGACCGGTATTCCGAAGGTGAACAGTGGTTCGGGTGGCCTTTCGGCTGATGAGCAACTGGACGGCCCCGTGCTTGCACTGCTGACCACTGCCCAGCAGCAGCAGGGTAGTGGCGACTACAACGGAGCTTCGTCGAGTCTTGAGCGCGCCCAGCGCATTGCGCCACGTGAGCCGCAGGTACTTTACCGCCTGGCCCAGGTTCGCCTGGCACAGGGTGATGCCGCGCAGTCCGAGCAACTGGCGCGCCGTGCGCTGACTTACGCCAACGGTCGTCCCGACCTGCAGGCCGGCTTGTGGAACATCATTGCCCAGGCCCGCGAGAAACAAGGTGATGCTGCCGGTGCCGCCCTGGCCCGCCAGAAAGCCCAGGCGACTCTGTGATGGACCCGCGCATCCTGGATATTGCCGATCACCTGTTGCTGATCGAGCGGGAGTTGCATGTGCAGGGGTGGTGGAGCGAGCAGGCGCCGAGCGCCGAGGCGCTGGCCAGTACCGTGCCCTTTGCGGTCGATAGTCTGAGCTTCGAAGAATGGTTGCAGTGGATCTTCCTGCCGCGCATGAAGCAGATCATCGAGCACGGTCTGGCACTACCCAATGCCTCGGGCATCCTGGTGATGGCCGAGACGGTATATGTCGATCGTCCAGAGGAAAGTCGCGAGTTACGCAGGCTGCTGGCGGAGTTCGACCAATTGATAAGTCCATCTGCCTGATTTGCTTGCCGTTTATCGATCGGGGCCGCTTTTGCGGCCCCGTTTCGTTGCGCCAGGGGCCGGGGAGGGGTAGGGCAAACGTTTCCGCCCGGCTGGCAAAGGCGCTGTGGCGGAATTTAAACCGTGAAGTCACTTGACTTGCGCAGTTCGAATCACAACAATCCGAAGTCCGCTGTAGGGGGACTGCCAGAAGCAGACCCGCTAAGCAGATCATGAGGCGCACACCCGCGCCGACCTGTTACACCCCGCAACGCGTTACCTCGCGCTGGGTGGGAAGACCCCGCAACACTTTGGGGCGCTCCCAATACTTGCTCAGTCAGTGCTGACGTAGTGGCAATTTCGTCGCTCATGCTCTGCTTGGCAGTAAACCTATTAAGACCCGTTCCGGAGCGAACGGTATTCTGGCGTTTTAGAGGTGAACAACGTGGAGCTTTTATCCGGCGCTGAAATGGTCGTCCGCTTCTTGCGTGACGAAGGCGTTAAGCACATCTATGGGTACCCTGGTGGTGCTCTCCTTCATGTTTACGATGCCCTGTTCAAAGAACCGGAAGTGAGCCACATCCTGGTTCGCCACGAGCAGGCTGCTACCCATATGGCGGACGGTTATGCCCGTGCCACCGGCAAGGCCGGCGTGGTACTGGTGACCTCCGGTCCGGGCGCGACCAATGCCATCACCGGCATTGCCACCGCGTACATGGACTCCATCCCGATGGTCATCCTCTCCGGTCAGGTGCCTAGCACCATGGTCGGTACCGATGCCTTCCAGGAAACCGACATGATCGGTATTTCCCGGCCCATCGTGAAGCACAGCTTCATGATCAAGCACGCCTCGGAAATCCCGGAAGTCCTGAAGAAAGCCTTCTACCTCGCCCAATCCGGCCGTCCAGGTCCGGTGGTCGTGGACATTCCGAAGGATATGACCAACCCGGCCGAGAAGTTCGAGTACGTCTATCCGAAGAAGGTCAAGCTGCGTTCCTACAGCCCGGCCGTCCGTGGTCACTCCGGCCAGATCCGCAAGGCTGCCGAGATGATCCTCGCCGCCAAGCGCCCGATCATCTACGCCGGTGGCGGTGTGATTCTCGGTGCTGGTTCCGAGCCACTGACCGAGCTGGCGCAACTGCTGAACGTGCCGGTCACCAACACCCTGATGGGGCTTGGCAGCTACCCGGGTACCGATCGTCAGTTCGTCGGCATGCTGGGCATGCACGGCAGCTACACCGCCAACCTGGCGATGCACCATGCCGATGTGATCCTCGCTGTCGGTGCGCGCTTCGATGACCGTGTGGTCAACGGCCCGGCGAAGTTCTGCCCAAGCGCCAAGATCATCCATATCGATATCGACCCGGCGTCGATCTCCAAGATGATCAAGGCCGACGTACCAATCGTCGGTCCGGTCGAAAGTGTTCTCACCGAAATGCTCGCTGCAGTTCGCGAGATCGGCGAGAAGCCTGAAAAGGCAGCACTCGACGCCTGGTGGAAGCAGATCGAAGAATGGCGTGGTGATCGCGGCCTGTTCCCTTACGACAAGGGCGACGGCAGCGTCATCAAGCCACAGACCGTGATCGAGACTTTGTGCGAAGTCACCAAGGGCGACGCCTTCGTCACTTCCGACGTCGGTCAGCACCAGATGTTCGCGGCGCAGTACTACCGCTTCAACAAGCCGAACCGCTGGATCAACTCCGGTGGCCTGGGCACCATGGGCTTCGGTTTCCCGGCGGCCATGGGCGTCAAGCTGAACTTCCCGGATGCCGACGTGGCATGCGTGACCGGCGAAGGCAGCATCCAGATGAACATCCAGGAACTGTCGACCTGCCTGCAGTACGACCTGCCGGTGAAGATCGTCAACCTGAACAATGGTGTGCTGGGAATGGTTCGCCAGTGGCAGGACATGTCCTACAACAGCCGTCACTCGCATTCCTACATGGAGTCGCTGCCTGACTTCGTCAAGCTGGCCGAGGCCTATGGTCATGTGGGTATCCGCATCACCAGCCTGAAGGATCTCAAGCCCAAGCTCGAAGAAGCCTTTGCCCTCAAGGATCGCCTGGTGTTCATCGACATCCAGGTCGACAACAGCGAGCACGTCTATCCGATGCAGATCAAGGATGGTTCGATGCGCGACATGTGGCTGAGCAAGACGGAGCGGACCTGATATGCGGCACATTATTTCCCTGCTGTTGGAAAACGAACCCGGTGCCCTGTCCCGCGTCGTCGGCTTGTTCTCGCAACGCAACTACAACATCGAAAGCCTGACCGTAGCGCCAACCGAAGACCCGACCCTGTCGCGTCTGACGCTGACCACGGTTGGCCACGATGAGGTGATCGAGCAGATCACCAAGAACCTGAACAAACTGGTTGAGGTGGTCAAACTGGTCGACCTGTCGGAAAGTGCTCATATCGAGCGCGAGCTGATGCTGGTCAAGGTGAAAGCCACTGGTGCCCAGCGGGCCGAGATCAAGCGCACCACCGATATCTATCGTGGGCAGATCGTCGACGTCAGTGCCAGCGTTTACACCGTGCAACTGACCGGTACCAGCGACAAGCTCGACAGTTTCATCCAGGCAATCGGCACTGCGTCCATTCTGGAAACCGTGCGCAGCGGTGTCACCGGCATTGCCCGTGGCGACAAAGTGCTGAGCATCTAACTCGACAAAATTAGCGAATGGCCTGAACAAGGCCGAGATAACCAGGGGTATTTCATGAAAGTTTTCTACGACAAAGACTGCGATCTCTCGATCATCCAGGGCAAGAAAGTTGCCATCATCGGTTACGGCTCCCAAGGCCACGCCCAGGCGTGCAACCTGAAGGACTCCGGTGTGGATGTCACCGTCGGTCTGCGTAAAGGTTCGGCTACCGTTGCCAAGGCTGAAGCCCACGGCCTGAAAGTCGCTGACGTTGCTACCGCCGTCGCTGCTGCCGACCTGGTCATGATCCTGACCCCGGACGAATTCCAGGGCACCCTGTACAAGAACGAAATCGAGCCGAACATCAAGCAGGGCGCAACCCTGGCCTTCTCCCACGGCTTCTCGATCCACTACAACCAGGTCGTTCCTCGCGCCGACCTGGACGTGATCATGATCGCGCCGAAAGCTCCGGGCCACACCGTTCGCTCCGAGTTCGTCAAAGGTGGCGGTATCCCTGACCTGATCGCCGTTTACCAGGACGCTTCTGGCAACGCCAAGAACGTCGCTCTGTCCTACGCTGCTGGCGTTGGTGGTGGCCGTACCGGCATCATCGAAACCACCTTCAAGGACGAGACCGAAACCGACCTGTTCGGTGAGCAGGCCGTTCTCTGCGGCGGTACCGTCGAGCTGGTCAAGGCCGGTTTCGAAACCCTGGTCGAAGCTGGCTACGCGCCAGAAATGGCCTACTTCGAGTGCCTGCACGAACTGAAACTGATCGTCGACCTCATGTACGAAGGCGGTATCGCCAACATGAACTACTCGATCTCCAACAACGCCGAGTACGGTGAGTACGTCACCGGTCCGGAAGTCATCAACGAAGAATCCCGCAAGGCCATGCGCAACGCTCTGAAGCGCATCCAGGACGGCGAGTACGCGAAGATGTTCATCTCCGAAGGTGCAACCAACTACCCATCGATGACCGCCAAGCGTCGTAACAACGCTGCCCACGGCATCGAGATCATCGGCGAGCAACTGCGCTCGATGATGCCTTGGATCTCGGCGAACAAAATCGTCGACAAAACCAAGAACTGATTGGTTTTGATGCAATGAAAACGCGGCTTCGGCCGCGTTTTTTCATTTCGGGGGTCAGCTTCTGGTATAAGCTTTCCATCCGTTTGTCGGCGAACCCTCGCCGCGAACCTTTGTCGAAACTTTCCAAACCGTTGCAAGGTAATCTCCATGAGCGAACGTCCCGAAGAGCCGAACAAGGCCTCTGACGCCGAAAGCCTGCTACCGATCGATGAGCATGTCGAAGAAGGGCATGACGCCGAAGGACGCAAAGTCCGTCACCGCGGCATCTACTTGCTGCCCAACCTGTTCACCACTGCGAACCTGTTCGCCGGTTTCTATTCGATCATCAACTCCATGAGTGCCCAGAGTGCTCTGAGTGCCGGTGATCCGCGCGAAGCGAGCAAATATTTTGCCTTCGCCGCTATCGCCATCTTCGTTGCCATGGTGCTTGATGGTCTGGATGGTCGCGTTGCACGCATGACCAATACCCAGAGCGCCTTCGGTGCCGAGTACGACTCCCTGTCCGACATGGTTGCCTTTGGTGTTGCGCCGGCATTGCTGGCCTTTGGCTGGGCTCTGGGGGACATGGGCAAGGTCGGCTGGATGGTCGCCTTCATCTATGTCGCGGGTGCTGCACTGCGTCTGGCCAGGTTCAATACCCAGGTGGGCAAGGCCGACAAGCGCTACTTCATCGGTCTGGCCAGCCCTGCTGCTGCAGGCGTCGTCGCTGGTACGGTGTGGGCCTTCAGCGACTACGGCATCCAGGGGTCGAAGCTTTCGTTCCTGGTGGCGCTGCTGGTTGCTGGTGCAGGAATGCTGATGGTCAGCAATATCAAGTACAACAGCTTCAAGGAGCTGGACCTGAAGGGCCGCGTGCCATTCGTGGCGATCCTCGCCGTGGTCCTGGTGTTCGCCGTGGTCTTCAGTGATCCGCCGCGCATCCTGCTGCTGATCTTCCTGGCTTACGCGGCGTCCGGTCCGGCTCAATATTTGTTACGCATGCGCCGGCGGAAAAACGTCGATTAGGGCTGCAATATTTTCCAGACTCCGTAGTCTACTGCTGCATCTGTCCAGTGGTTCTGCGGAGTCATCATGCTGATCAAATCCCCACGGGCTTCCGACTGTTCCGAGTCGGAAGTCACGCCTGAGTCGTTCTATCTTTCCCGTCGTTCCCTGTTGGGCGCTTCCATGGCCGGACTGGCTGTTGCCGGGCTGCCTGGTTGGGCTAGAGCGGCTGAGGCTTCGCGCTACGCTGATGTAGACAGTGGCTCCGCACCAGGCTGGTTTGTCGAGAAGCTGCCAGGAACTCGCTGGCAGGCAGTGACGGTGAACGACGAGGCGATCACGCCGTTCAAGGACGCAACTCATTACAACAACTTCTATGAGTTCGGAACCGACAAGGGCGATCCGGCCGAGAATGCTGGCAGCCTGCCAACTTCGCCATGGACCGTGGTCATCGATGGTGAGGTAGGCAAGCCGGGGCGTTATGCCCTGGAGGATTTCGTCAAACCGTACCAGTTGGAGGAGCGGATCTATCGGTTGCGCTGTGTGGAGGCGTGGTCGATGGTCATTCCTTGGTTAGGGTTCCCGCTGTCAGCGCTGCTCAAGGAGGTCGAGCCGACCTCCAAGGCGAAGTACCTGCGGTTCGAGACGCTCCAGGATCCCAAGCATATGCCGGGGCAGCGCTCTGGCTTCGCCCTGATCGACTGGCCATATATAGAAGGGCTGCGTCTGGACGAGGCGATGAATCCGCTGGCGATATTGGCCGTAGGTATGTATGGCCGTGAGCTGCCCAACCAGAACGGTGCGCCGCTGCGTCTGGTGGTGCCTTGGAAATACGGCTTCAAGAGCATCAAGTCGATCGTGCGTATCAGTCTGGTGAGCGAGCAGCCGCAAACCACCTGGCAAAAGATTGCGCCGGACGAGTATGGTTTTTACGCCAACGTCAATCCAACGGTCGATCATCCGCGCTGGACGCAGGCGCGAGAGCGGCGTCTGCCCAGTGGGCTGTTCAGTCCCAATGTGCGTGAGACGCAGATGTTCAACGGCTACGCCGATGAAGTGGCGGCGCTGTATTCCGGTCTTGATCTGCGGAAGAACTATTGATGCGTTATCCCCTGTTTCGCTTGTGCGTCTTTGTTCTTGCGGCAGTGTGGCCGTTGCTGTGGCTTTACCAGGCGTGGATCTTCGCTTTGGGGCCTGATCCGGGAAAGGTGCTGGTTGATCGCCTTGGGTTGGGCGGATTGATTTTTCTGTTGATCACCCTGGGAATGACGCCGTTGCAACGTGTGACGGGCTGGGCAGGGTGGATCGTGGTGCGCAGGCAGTTGGGGTTGTGGTGCTTTGCCTATATAGCTTTGCATCTGAGTGCCTATCTCTTCTTTATCCTTGGGCTCGACTGGGGGCAACTGGCGGTCGAGTTACGCAAGCGGCCCTACATCATTGTTGGTGTGCTGGGGTTTCTTGGGCTTATCGCTTTGGCTGTGACTTCCAATCGCTATAGCCAGCGCAAGCTTGGATCGCGTTGGAAGCGGCTGCACAAGCTGGTCTACGTGATCCTCGGGCTGGGATTGCTGCATTTCCTGTGGATTGTGCGGGCAGACCTGAAGGAATGGAGTGTCTATGCCTTGATCGGTGTTGGTTTGTTGCTGCTGCGAATCCCGAGCGTATTCCAGCGTCTTCCCCGGATTGCGGGGCGAAAGGCAGGGGCGGTAACAAAAGTTTAAATAAGTGCTTGACGCCCCGTTTTATCTCTCTATAATTCGCCCCACTTCCGGCGCAGTCGGAACGGAAAGCTCCTTTGGAATCAACGAGTTGAACGTTCCAGGCAGTATCAGAAGTGCTTCGGTCTTCTCCGAAAGCGGTTGAAAAAGGTGGTTGACAGCAGGTTG
>NZ_JBMDIJ010000190.1:0-435 GCF_057808595.1 Pseudomonas sp. FG98
TTGGGACCGCTATGCGGTCCATCGCAGCTAAAGCAGCTCCTACCGGGACAGCGCTGCATGGGTAGTCTGGGTAGACCGGAAGGATCGATGTCGAGGCCGATGTCCTCATCGCCGGCAACGCCGGCTCCCACAGGGTGCCAGGCCAACCGCAGGATCCAGGCCCGACACAGGAACCTGTGGGGACCGGCTGCCAGCGATGAGCATGGGTATCTACACATCTCGAGCGAAAGCCGACGCGGTCCAGGTAGGAGCTGCTTTAGCTGCGATGGACCGCAATAGCGGTCCTGAAACCATCCCGCACGAGTCCCAGGTCAGGTCTTGTTTCGGATTCACAGTGCCTGATCTGGCGCGTTTTTCCAGACTCACCTGGCTGACAGGTTTTGGGACCGCTATGCGGTCCATCGCAGCTAAAGCAGCTCCTACCGGGACAGCGCT
>NZ_JBMDIJ010000191.1:0-428 GCF_057808595.1 Pseudomonas sp. FG98
TTTCCTGTATCTGGCCTGGATCACGCGGCTGGCCCGGGACCCTGTGGGAGTCGGCGTTGCCGACGATGGGGCCATCTGCCTCGACATCAATCTTGCTGATCAGGTTGTTCTTGCCGGCCTCATCGCTGGCAATGCCCGCTCCCACAGATTTCCTGTATCTGGCCTGGATCACGCGGCTGGCCCGGGACCCTGTGGGAGTCGGCGTTGCCGACGATGGGGCCATCTGCCTCGACATCAATCTTGCTGATCAGGTTGTTCTTGCCGGCCTCATCGCTGGCAATGCCCGCTCCCACAGATTTCCTGTATCTGGCCTGGATCACGCGGCTGGCCCGGGACCCTGTGGGAGTCGGCGTTGCCGACGATGGGGCCATCTGCCTCGACATCAATCTTGCTGATCAGGTTGTTCTTGCCGGCCTCATCGCTGGCAA
>NZ_JBMDIJ010000192.1:0-405 GCF_057808595.1 Pseudomonas sp. FG98
CACCGTCGACATAAACGGTGTTTTGCGGCGCTGGGAAGGTAATCGAACCTTCGCTTAGGCCCTTGCCGATAGTGATGGTCTCGCCGTTGCTCAGCGAGATCTTCATCTCGGTGCCGGCCGGGTTGGTCAGGCGAGCGGTGTAGGTGATCTCACCACCTTCCTGGACGGTGCCGCTGGCCGACAGAGTCAGGCCGGTAGTGTCCAGGCGGGCTGGATCGTCGTTGACGACAGTGGTCGGAGTACCTGCGGTTTCCAGATGTTCGTAGTTGCCGCCGGTCACGCCGGTGATGCTGTTGGTCAGCGGGGTGTTGGTGTTCAGCACGTTGTTCGGGGCGATGAAGTCCACCGAACCGCTGCTGGAGTTCACTGGGATGGTGATCGACTGCCCGTTGGCCAGACTGATGA
>NZ_JBMDIJ010000193.1:0-381 GCF_057808595.1 Pseudomonas sp. FG98
GGGGAGTATGCTTGGGAAATTGCCTACAAGAAAGTCGGAGATCGGTGAAGTTTTCCGGTAAATGCAACAGGTTATGGCTGGCGGTTTCATCACTTTCGAATTGCGCTAGCCGCAGAGTGCTTGCCGGGAGATCTTCAGCGCTCATCAGATCGAGCGCCGCCCGCGCGGCGCATCGCCGGCAACGCCGGCTCCCACATTTTGTTGCAACGTACCTATGCCTCTCAGGCCATGGTTGACCGCCTTGTCTGTACGACGTGATACCGCGCTGGACCCAACGGTTTCCCCGCGATGGATCGCCATGAGACAAAGGCTGACAACTCAAATCCCACAGGCCATGGCACGTTGCAACAAATGTGGGAGCCGGCGTTGCCGGCGATGCGC
>NZ_JBMDIJ010000194.1:0-363 GCF_057808595.1 Pseudomonas sp. FG98
AGGGGAGGAAATGCACGGTGACGCCGCAGACTTTCTGGTTGGTGTAGTCGGGGACCAGGGCGAGTTTGCTGTGCTGCCGTTTTTGCGCATCAATCTTTTCGAGCCATGCGTCGTATTTGGCCTCATCAGCGAACCCTGGGAAGTCATCGGAATAAGCGACACCTGTCTCCCATTCAACCCGCACCGTCATTCCCGACACCCATTCGAACGGCAGACTGATATGCCCGCCTCCACCACCATGCCAAGGTCCGATAATGTCCAGCCCGGACTGCCCATCCACAGCGAAATGGTTGATTGCCCAGTGGGTATGGTTGATACCGATGATCCTGGCGTGGGCAGTCGCTGCCGGCAGGAGTGCCAACA
>NZ_JBMDIJ010000195.1:0-360 GCF_057808595.1 Pseudomonas sp. FG98
TGCTGGAGTTCACTGGAATGGTGATCGACTGGCCGTTGGCCAGGCTGATAACCAGCGGGGTGCCAGTCACCGGCGAAGTCACGGAAGCGACGTAGGTCACCACGCCACCTTCAACAGCCGAAGCCGTCGCGGTCAGAGTCACGGTGCTGGTGTCGATCGAGTCGGTTACGGCTGTGACAGCAGCCGTTGGACTGACTTCCAGGTGCTCGAAGTCGCCACCGGTAGTACCGGTGATGGTGACGCTAACGTTGCCGCCGTCCACGTAAACAGTGTTCTGTGGCGCCGGGAAGGTGATCGAACCTTCACTCAGGCCCTTGCCGATGGTGATGGTCTCGCCGTTGCTCAGCGAGATCTTCATCT
>NZ_JBMDIJ010000196.1:0-355 GCF_057808595.1 Pseudomonas sp. FG98
TTTTTCGGGCCTCATCGCTGGCAAGCCAGCTCCCACAGGTTGCTGTGTCGGGCCTGGATCCTGCGGCTGGCCCGGAAACTTGTGGGAGCCGGCGTTGCCGGCGATGAGGCCATCAGCTTCAACATCAATTTGCTGGTCGGGCTGTTCTTGTGGGCCTCATCGCTGGCAAGGCCAGCTCCCACAGGTTGCTGTGTCTGGCCTGGATCCTGCGGCTGGCCCGGAACCTTGTGGGAGCGGCCGGGCGGCGATCCGATTGCCGGCGATGAGGCCATCAGCTTCAACATCAATTTGCTGGTCGGGTTGTTCTTGCCGGCCTCATCGCTGCATGGGTATCTACACAACTTCAGATCACCAC
>NZ_JBMDIJ010000197.1:0-351 GCF_057808595.1 Pseudomonas sp. FG98
CAGTCGCACTGAGGGTCAGGCCGGTAGTATCCAGGCGTGCTGGATCGTCGGTCACGACGGTGGTCGGCGTGCCAGCAGTTTCGAGATGCTCGTAATTGCCACCCGTCACGCCGGTGATGCTGTTGCTCAGCGGAGTGTTGGTGTTCAGCACGTTATTCGGAGCGATGAAGTCCACCGAACCGCTAGAAGCGTTGACCGGGATGGTGATGCTTTGACCATTCGCCAGGCTGATCACCAGCGGAACGCCGGTCACAGGCGAAGTCACCGAAGCGACGTAGGTCACCACGCCGCCTTCTACTGCACTTGCGGTGGCAGTCAGAGTGACGGTCGAGGTATCAATCGAGTCCGTTA
>NZ_JBMDIJ010000198.1:0-351 GCF_057808595.1 Pseudomonas sp. FG98
CGTCGCGAGTTACGGGTGGCGCCTGCACGGGCGCATCTTCGAAATCAAAGACTGCACCAACAGGTCAAAGCCAAAGCTGGAGCTTGTTGCTGTTGCTCCTGCTCTGGCTTTTGCTCTTCTTGCGCGCCAGTTCAGACGACACAAGGTGCGACCTTGTCAGGCCGAGTGGAGGTGCCTGTAGCGGCCAGGTGCGCAGCACCCTTCGGCGACAGCCGAAGACGCGAGGTGAAGACTTGCGCAGCAAGTCGTAGGCCGCGATGGCCGCGAAAGGCGCCGGAAGGAGGGGACCCGGAGCGCAGCGTAGGGCCTGATGTGGGAGCGAGCGGTTTTCGTCCATTTTGCCAAGACAAA
>NZ_JBMDIJ010000199.1:0-347 GCF_057808595.1 Pseudomonas sp. FG98
AGCTGCTTTAGCTGCGAAGGACCGCGTCAGCGGTCCCAAAACCATCCCGCACGAGCCTCTGGCCAATCCGGATTGTGGATTCACCGAGCCAGGCCTGGCGTGTGTCTCCAGATTCATTGGATTGACAGGTTTTGGGACCGCTGACGCGGTCCTTCGCAGCTAAAGCAGCTCCTACCGGGACCGCGCCGCACGGGCGGTTTGTGTAAACCGGATGCTCATCGCTGGCAGCTCCCACAAGGTTCCGGGCCAACCGCAGAATTCAGGCCCGACACAGAACCTGTGGGAGCTGGCATTGCCAGCGATGAGGCCCGAAAAACCACCCTCACCCCGCCTCCTTGCCCCCTTCC